>NZ_JAPFQV010000020.1:0-87168 GCF_033804685.1 Micromonospora sp. RTP1Z1 | reverse complement strand
CTTCGCGGTGACCGCGGCGCGGGCCGGCGGCCTGCCGCTGCGTACCGCCGCCTTCGGGGTGCTGGCGGTGGCGGTGCTGGTCCTGTTCGGCGCGCCGGTCCTCGCCGCCCGCGAGGACCGCGTCGGGGCGGGGTCGGCGGCCGGCCGGTCGGTGGCCGGGCGCGGCCCGGCGCTCGGGGTGGCGGTGGAGGCGGTCGCCCAGGCGGTCGCGGTGCTGGCGCAGCTGCTGGCCGGCGGCGCGCTGCGGCACGCGGCGGCGGTCAGCGCGCTCTGGGGTGCGGCCGTGGCGCTGCGGGTGCTGCGGCGCGGCGAGTCCACGTCCCGGCGCTGGGTCCTCGCCGGCATCGCGGGCGGCAGCGAGCTGCTCGGCGGGTGGCTGCTGCTGATCGCCGGCGGGGTGGCGCTGCTGGAGGCGTACACGTTGCCGGCGGCCGGGCTGGCGCTCGCCGCCGGCCTGGTGGCGCTGCGTACCCGGGCCGGGCTGTACAGCTGGCTGGCGCTCGGCCCGGGGCTGGCCGCGGCGCTGCTGCCCAGCCTGGTGTCGGTGCTGGCGGCGACCGACCCGCAGCCGTGGCGGCGGCTGGCGGTCGGTGTCGTCGCGGTCGGCGCGGTGCTCGCCGGGGCGGTCCGGCGCTGGCAGGCGCCCGTCCTGCTGGGTGCGGCCACCCTCGTCCCGCTCGCGCTGCACGAGCTGGCCCGCGGCTGGGACCTGCTGCCCCGGTGGATCTACCTCGGCCTCGGCGGGCTGGCGCTGATCGCCCTCGCCGCGACCTACGAGCGGCGCCGGCGGGACCTGGCCCGGTTACGAACAGTGGTCGGCCGGATGAGCTGAGGGTAGGGTCGGCCTCACCCCCACCTCGGGGGCGAGCAGGATTACTCAGCGCAACTGCGCCGACCAGACTCGGTACGGCGGCCGCGCCACCGGGCGTGGCACAACACCGAGGAACGAGGAGCGCAGTATGACCAGCTCGACGCTGACAGGACCACCGGTACGGCGAGGCAGTGACTACGCGGTGTTGTCCCGTCGGGTCGTCGAGGCCGGCCTCTTCGCCCGCCGGCCGGGCGGGTACGCGGTGCGAATCGTGCTCACTCTGGGTGCTTTTCTGGCCGGCTGGGCGGTGCTGGTCGCGGTGGGCGACTCCTGGGCGCAGCTGCTCGTCGCGGTGGGGATGGCGGTGGCCACCACCCAGGTGGCGTTCCTCGGGCACGACGCCGGGCACCGGCAGATGTTCCGTCGGCGCGGCCACAGCGAGGCGGCCGGGCTGATCGCCGGCAACCTCGCCGTCGGGACCAGCTACGGCTGGTGGGTGGACAAGCACAACCGGCACCACGCCAACCCGAACCACGAGGAGGACGACCCGGACGTCGGGGCGGGCGCGCTGGTCTGGACGTACGAGCAGGCGGTGGCGACCCGCGGGTTCCGCCGTTGGCTGGCGGCCCGGCAGGCGTGGTGCTTCTTCCCGATGCTGCTGTTGGAGGGGCTGGCGCTGCACGTGAACAGCGTCCGGGCGTTGGCGGGCCGAGAGCCGGACGGGCGCTGGACCACCCCGGTCCGGCACCGGGCGGTCGAGGCGCTGCTGCTCGGCGCGCACGCCGTCGGCTACCTCGGGCTGGTGTTCGCCGTCATGTCGCCGGGGAAGGCGCTGCTGTTCATCGCCGTCCACCAGGGACTGTGGGGGTTCTACATGGGCTGCGCGTTCGCCCCGAACCACAAGGGCATGCCGATGCCGTCCGCCGACGACGACCTCGACTTCCTGCGCAAGCAGGTGCTGACCTCGCGCAACGTGCGCGGCGGCCGGTTCGTCGACGTGGCCCTCGGCGCGCTGAACTACCAGATCGAGCACCACCTCTTCCCGAACCTGCCCCGGGCCAACCTGCGCCGGGCGCAGCCGATCGTCCGGGCGTACTGCGCCGAGCACGGCGTCGGGTACGCGGAGACTGGGCTGGTCGAGTCGTACCGGCAGGCGCTGGCCCACCTGCACGAGGTCGGCCGCCCGCTGCGCGACCGGTGACCCGTCCGCCGGACTCCGCCCTGCTCAGCGACGTGCCGACCGGTGGCGGGGCGGGGCGCCCGACGGCCCTCCCGGTAGGGTCGACGCATGGCAGACCTGCTCACCGCCGAGGCGGTACGAGACGAGCTGGGCGGGCTGGCGGACTGGTCGGGTGACCCGACCGGGATCAGCCGTACCGTCGAGCTGGCCAGTTTCCCGGACGCCATCGCGGTGGTCGACCGGGTCGCCGCGGCGGCCGAGGAACTCGACCATCACCCCGACATCGACATCCGATGGCGGACCCTGACCTTCCGTTGCGTCACGCACTCGGCCGGTGGGGTCACCCATCGCGACGTCGCGTTGGCCCGGCGGATCGACGACATCGTCCGGAGCGCCCGATGAGATTCGAGATCAGCAAGGTGCTGGACGCCATCGAGGGTCGGGTCTGCACCGATCCGTCGCTGGCCCGCGCCGTGGTGGACCTGGCCGAGGTGATCCGCTGGCAGGACCTCGACGGCGGCCGACCGGCCAGCCTGCTCCGGCTCGGCATGGTGATCGACGCGCTGGCCCGGCAGCTGGAGGAGGACAGCGTCCCGGTCTATGCGATCGTGCACCGGGCCCTGCTCTCGGACGCCGACCTGACCTCCAACGAGCGGATGGTGGTCCGCCGCTGGGCCGACGACGGTCTGGTGGAGGTGCTGGACAATCCGGGCGACCGGATGCTGGAGGTCGCCGACCTGCTCGGACTGCCGGTGCTCAGCCGGGTCCGCTTCGACGGACTGAATGGGCGCTTCCCCTGGCTCGGGCAGCCGGGCCGGGTGCTCGCGCCGGTGCCCGGTGCGGGCGGGCCGGTCTTCATCGCGCACGTAGGGGGCGGGCAGAGCCCGGCCACCGGCACCCGGTCGCCGGTGGGCGCGAAGCTGCTCGCCCGGCAGTGGCGCTGCCCCGAGCCGGGTTGCGCGCTCTTCGGCGGTGGCGGGGGCGGCGGCGCCTTCGCCGACCTGGCCCGGGTGGACCGCGCCCCGGCCGGGCAGCCGCCACCCGCGCTCCGGGCTGGCGTGCCGACCTGCCCCCGGCACGGCGCCCGGCTCGGCGACGCCGGGCCACGGCCGCGCACGGAGGTGCTGGCGGTCCGGATCGGTGGGCTGGTCCGCCGCCGGTTCGTGCTCACCGAGACCCAGCCGGTGCTGGTCGGGCGGGCCCCGGACGAGTCCGGCGGGATCACGCTCGGCCAGTGGCTCAACGACGAGTCGCGGCGCTGGATCAGCCGCAGCCACGTCCGCTTCGAGCTGCGGGTCGGCGAGGTGGTCGTGACCGACACCAGCACCAACGGCTCGGGCATCCGCCCGGCCGGCTCGATGGCCGAGCCGGAGCGGCTCACGCTCGCCCCCCAGCACTCCCGGGTGCTGAGCGAGGGCGACATCGTCGAGCTCTACCCCGGGGTGCAGATCGGCCGTGCCGACGAGCTGCCCACCGGCGCCCCGTTCACCCCCACCTCGGTGATGGCCGAGGCCCCCACCATGGCGATGCGCCTGCCGCGTCCCTGAGGCCGACGACGAAGGGCGCCGGGACCATCGCGGTCCCGGCGCCCTTTTTGCGTACGTCAGGTCAGGCGGCGAGGACCGCGGCGAGCTGGGCCACCGCGTGGTCGATCTCCTCCTCGGTGATGACCAGCGGCGGGGCCAGGCGGATCGTCGAGCCGTGGGTGTCCTTGGCCAGGACGCCCCGCTCGGCGAGCAGCTCGCAGGCCTGCCGGCCGGTCATCAGCTCCGGGTCGATGTCCAGGCCGGCCCAGAGGCCGCGGCCCCGGACGGCGACCAGGCCCTTGCCGATGAGCCCCCGCAGGCCGGCGTGCAGCCGCTCGCCCAGCTCGGCCGAGCGCCGCTGGAACTCGCCGGTGGCCAGCAGTCGGACCACCTCGGTGGCGACGGCGCAGGCCAGCGGGTTGCCGCCGAAGGTGGAGCCGTGCTGGCCGGGCTTGAGCACGCCCAGCACGTCGGCGTTCGCGGCGACCGCGGAGACCGGCACGATGCCGCCGCCGAGCGCCTTGCCCAGCAGGTACATGTCCGGTACGACGCCGTCGTGCTCGCAGGCGAAGGTGGCACCGGTCCGGCCCAGGCCGGACTGGATCTCGTCGGCGATGAAGAGCACGTTGTTTTCGGTGCAGACCCGGCGGACGCCCGGCAGGTAGCCCTCCGGCGGCACCACGACGCCCTGCTCGCCCTGGATCGGCTCGAGCAGCACGGCGACCGTGTTCTCGTCGATCGCGGCGGCCAGCGCGTCCAGGTCGCCGTAGGGGACGACCGTGAAGCCCGGGGTGTACGGCCCGAAGTCGGCTCGCGCGTCCTCGTCAGTGGAGAAGCTGACGATGGTGGTGGTCCGGCCGTGGAAGTTGCCCTCGGCCACCACGATGTTCGCCTGACCCGGGGTGACGCCCTTGACCTGGTAGCCCCACTTGCGGGCGACCTTGATCCCGGTCTCCACCGCCTCTGCGCCGGTGTTCATCGGCAGGACCAGGTCCTTGCCGCACAGCTCCGCCAGCTCGCGGCAGAAGTCGGCGAACTGGTCGTGGATGAACGCGCGGCTGGTCAGGGTGAGCCGGTCGAGCTGCGCGTGCGCGGCCTCGATCAGCTTCGGGTGCCGGTGGCCGAAGTTCAGCGCGGAGTAGCCGGCCAGGCAGTCCAGGTACCGCCGGCCGTCCACGTCGGTCAGCCAGGAGCCCTCGGCGGAGGAGATCACCACCGGCAGCGGGTGGTAGTTGTGCGCCGTCCAGCGCTCCGCGTCCCGGATAGCGGCCGGAGTCCGCAGCATGTCGTCGACGATCACTTGATTGCCTTTCCCTGACGGAGTCGCAACGTGCAGCACTTCGGTCCGCCGCCGGCCTTGCGCAGTTCGGACAGGTCGATCCCGATCGTCTCGTAGCCCCGGTCGCGCAGCTTGGCGGCCAGGTCGGTGGCCTGCGCGGGCAGCACCACATGAGTGCCGTCGCTGACCGCGTTGAGCCCCAGCACCTCGGCGTCGGCCATGGTGGCGTGGACGGCGTCCGGGAAGAGCCGGCGCAGCACCGCCTGGCTGCCGGGCGAGAACGCCTCCGGCAGGTACGCCACGGTCCGCTCGTCCAGCACGGTCAGCGCGGTGTCCAGGTGGTAGAAGCGCGGGTCGACCAGCTGCATGGTGATCACCGGGTAGCCGAAGACCTCCTGCAGCTGCGCGTGCGAGGCGTGCGCGGTACGGAAGCCGGTGCCGGCGAGCAGGTAATCACCGACCAGCAGGACGTCGCCCTCGCCCTCGTTGACGTGCTTCGGGTCGTACATCTCGAAGCCGGCGGCCTCGAACCAGGCACGGTACGCGGGTGCCTCGTCGGCGCGCTGCGGGTCGCGGAACTGCACCGCCATCGCCTTGCCGTCGATCACCGTGCCGCCGTTGGCGGCGAAGACCATGTCCGGCAGGCCGGCGACCGGTTCGACCAGCTCGACCTCGTGACCCAGGCCCAGGTACGTCTGGCGGAGCTGGTCCCACTGCCGGATCGCCAGGTCGGCGTCGACCGGCGCGGTCGGGTCCATCCACGGATTGATCGCGTAGTCGACGGCGAAGTACGTCGGCCGGCACATCAGGAAACGCTGCCTGGTGGCGTCCATCGTCATTGTCCTGCTCCCAGCGGTCGGGCGCGCCCGGCCACCGTGGCCCACGGGCTGGCGCCGTTGGTCAACCGTATGCGGCCCGGGCCGACGACATCCACCGCCGGAAGTTGCGTTGGGCGCCGGATCGTTGCGTGTAAGGCGATCCCGGCAACGATTCATTGCGTAGGGCCCGGTCAGGGTGCCGGGAAACACTTCGGGGGCGGCGAACCGCCGCCCCCGAAAGAGGATGTGCCCGGCCGGTGAACCACCGGAGCTGGTCGGGCGTGCCGGCGCACCGCCGGCGAGCCGAAAAGTGCCCGTCAGAGCAGACCGGCAAACTGTGAGTCGAGCCACTCGCGGAACCGGCCGACCCAGTCCCCGTCGGTGGTCGGCCAGTCGAACTGCCCGCTCAGCGCCACGACGCCGAGCACCACGGCGGCCAGGCCGACGCCGATGCCGATCAGCGCGTCCAGCTTTCCGGCGACGTGCCGGCGGCGGGTGGCGCTCAGGCCGAGCACCGCGAGGACCGCGCCGACCGCGCCGAGCCCGACGCCGTACCCGGCCAGAGTGCCGGTCAGCACGAAGAGCGCGCCCGCCACGGAGACGATCAGGCCGAGGGTGGCGAGCAGGCTGGCCCGGGGCCTCGGTCCGACGACCACCGGCACGTCGCCGTCCAGGTCGGCGCGGTCCCGGTCGACCGGCACCGGCCGCTCCACCGTGCGGTCTCTCCCCAGGCCGACGGTGCGCTCCCGGGTCGGGTCCGGGTCGACCGCGCTGCCGGTCCGCACGGTGTCCGCGGCCACCGGCCCCGCGGTGGCGGCACGCGCGGTCGCGGCGCGGTCCGCCGCCCGGCGCTCGGCCTCAGACCCGACCACGCCGTCGCCGGCGCTTGCGTTGCTCCGGTACGTCGTCCGGTCCTCGTCGCGGTCGGCGACCGCCGGCGGCGTGGCCGGGGCGTCTGCCCGGTCAGTCGGGGCGGTGCGGTCGCGGTCGTCGACGAGCCCGTCGCCGTTCACGTCCTGGTTCTGCGCCGGACCGTTCCGGCGGGACAAGATATTCATTTCGACACCTCCTGATCAGGGCGTGGAGGCCGCGGAAGCGCAGTGGCAGCCACGCGTTACACAGAGGAGGTACCCCGTCGCCGCGCCGCCGACACCCGTTCACCGCCCGGGCGGCTTTCCGCGCCGAACGCCGGAGAGCCGGGCTACCGTTGCCGGCGTGCCAGAGGGACACACCATCCACCGCCTGGCGGCCCGGCACGCCGAGCTCTTCGCCGGCGACAAGGTGCACGCCGCCAGCCCGCAGGGCCGCTTCGCCGAGGGCGCGGCCCGGCTCACCGGCACCGTCCTGGACGGCACCGAGGCGTACGGCAAGCACCTGCTGCACCACTACGCCGGCGAGCTGACCCTGCACATCCACCTCGGGCTGTACGGCAAGTTCACCGACGGGCCCGGCGAGCCGCCGCCGCCCGTCGGCCAGGTGCGGCTGCGGCTGACCAGCGACCGGCACTGGCTCGACCTGCGTGGTCCGACCGCCTGCGAGCTGCTCACCCCGCCCGAGGTGGCGGCGCTGCGCGACCGGCTCGGCCCGGACCCGCTGCGCGCCGACGCCGATCCGGCGCGTGCGTACGCCCGGATCTCCCGCAGCCCGACGCCCTTGGCCGCGTTGCTGCTCGACCAGTCCATGGTGGCCGGCACCGGGCTGATCTTCGTGACCGAGGCGCTGTTCCGGGCCGGGCTGCCGCCCACCCTGCCCGGTCGGGAGCTGACCCCGGGCGGCTGGCGGGAACTCTGGGCCGACCTGGTCGCGCTGATGACCCTCGCCGTCGAGCGGGGCCGGATCGACACCGTGCGCGACGCCCACCTGCCGGAGGCGATGGGCCGCGCCGCCCGCGTCGACCGGCACGGCGGCGAGGTGTACGTCTACCGCCGCCCCGGCGCGCCCTGTCACGTCTGCGGCACCGGGGTCAGCCGTGGCCAGCTGGCCGGCCGCAACCTCTACTGGTGCGCCACCTGCCAGGCCGGCTGATCGGCGTCACCCCTCGGGCGCGGCGCCACCGCGGCCGCCGGGCTCCGCTCACTCCCCGCCGAGCAGCCAGCGGACCACCTCGACCTGGTTGGTGAAGACCTGCCCCTCGGCGACGCTCCAGGCCAGGGTGTGCACGATGGTCCAGCCTCGCACCCGCTCCCGGTCCAGCCCCAGCTCCGCGGTGAGCCGGTCCAGCCGGTACAGCACCGCCTCCGGGGTGTGGCCCAGCTCGCCGCCGCGCACCATCGGCACCGGGCTGAACTCCCGCTCGCCGACCAGTGGCTTCGGGTCGATCACCAGCCACGGCTCCCGGGTAGCCCGCAGCACGTTGCCGGCGTGCAGGTCCTGATTGACCAGCACCTGCTCGCCCTGGCTCGGCGCCAGTCCGGCCAGCAACCCGAGCGCGGCGTCGAGCAGTCGCCGCTCGTACGGCCGGTTGGCCTGCTCCCACTGGGCCGGCATCCGCTCCGCCCAGCCGGCGGCCTCCTCGGCGAGGGGGGTGAACGGCGCGCCGGCCGGCACCTGGAGCCGGGGGAGCAGCTCCACCACCGCGTCGAGGGCCTGCTCGGGCGGGAGCCGGTGCAGCGGGGTGCCGGGCACGCACCGCTCGACCAGCAGCGCCCGGCGCTCGGCGTCGTGAGCCAGCAGCCGGATCGCCCCCCGGCCGGCCCAGTGCCCCAACGCCGTTGCCTCGTGCGCGCTGTCGGCGTCCGGGTACTGGAGCTTCAGCACCGCCGGCGTGCCGTCGGGCAGCTCGGCCGGCATCGCCAGCGACGCGAACGCGTACGGGTAGGGCGTTCCCACCCGCAGCTGCCAGCGCTCGACGCACTCGGCCAGCCGGTCCGGCAGCACCGCCCGCCACTCCCGCCCCGCCGGGACCCGCCCGGTCCAGCCCAGCCCCTCGGGGATCTCCAGTTCCACGGCCATCCGACCATCCTGGGGCAACCGGGTCGCCGCGTACAACCGGTTCCGGCCGGCGGCCCCTCCCGGGCCGCCCCGACCGGCCACCCGGCCGCGGTCCTCGACGCACTGCACCACCGCGACCTCGTAGAACTTGTGCGCTGCACCGTCCACTTCGGACAGTTCGAGGTAGGTCGTCTCCTGCGACATGGAATGCCTCCGAGGGGGATCGGCGCCGGAACCGGCACTGCGACAGCGCGCACACGCTAACCGCGCCCCCGACAAAGAACTTCGGGTGTCGAGTGCGGGCGGTTTAGCGGCCGGCGCCGGCGAGGGCGTCGACGGCCTTGCGGGCCGCGATCAGCACCGGGTCCCAGACCGGCGCGTACGGCGGGGCGTAGCCCAGGTCCAGCGCCGTCATGTCGTCCACCGTCATGCCGTTCCAGAGCGCCACGGCCAGGGTGTCGATCCGTTTGGCCGCCTCGGACCAGCCGACGATCTGCGCCCCGAGGAGCCGGCCGCAGGGCCGCTCCGCGATCAGCTTGACGGTCATCGACCGGGCGCCCGGGTAGTAGCCGGCCCGGTTCGTCGACTCGGCCACCACCGACACGAACTCGAAACCGGCCGCCCGGGCGTCACGCTCGCGCAGGCCGGTACGCCCCACCTCCAGGCCGCAGACCTTGGTCACGGCGGTACCGATCACACCCGGGAAGGTGGCGTACCCGCCGCCGATGTTGATGCCGGCCACCCGGCCCTGCTTGTTGGCGTGGGTGCCGAGCGGCACGTGCACCGGCATGCCACTGACCAGGTGCAGCGTCTCCACGCAGTCCCCGGCCGCCCAGACGCCGGACACCCCGGGCACCCGCATCCGGCGGTCCGTGCGGATCCCGCCGGTCGGGCCGAGCGGCAGGCCGGCCGCCTCCGCCAGCGAGGCGTTGGGGCGTACGCCGAGACCGAGCACGACGACGTCGGCGGGGATCGGCCCCTCGGCGGTGACCACTGCGGTGACCCGCCCGTCCCGTTCCTCGAGCCCGGTCACCGGCAGGCCGGTGCGGATCTGGATGCCGACGCCCCGCATGGCGTCGGTGACCAGCTCGGCCATGTCGCCGTCCACCGTGGACATCGGCTGGTCGCCCCGCTCGACCAGGTTGACCGACAGCCCGCGCTGGATCAGCGCCTCGGCCATCTCGACGCCGATGTAGCCGCCACCGACCACCACCGCCCGGCGGGGGGCGGGCTCGCTCTCCAGCCAGTCGCGCAGCGCCGCCCCGTCGTCGAGGGTCTGCACCCCGAAGACCCCGCGCGCGCCGGTGTGCGCCCAGGCCGGCGTCAACGGCACCGCGCCGGCCGCGTACACCAGGGTGTCGAAGGCCTCGCGGACCTCGCCGCCGCCGTCGAGGCCCCGAGCGACGATCTCACGCCGCTCCAGGTCGATGCCGGTCACCTCGTGCCGAAGCCGGACGTCGATGTCGAACTCTTCCCGGAAGGTGGCCGGGTCGCGGGCGAGGAGCTGGTCCCGCTCGGGCACCACCCCGCTGATCCAGTACGGGATGCCGCAGGCCGAGTAGGACGTGAAGTGGCCCCGTTCGAAGGCCACGATGGCCAGGTCGTCGCGGTCGCGGCGCCGTCGGGCCTGGGACGCCGCCGCCATTCCGGCGGCGTCCCCGCCGACGACGATCAGTCGTTCCGCCACGAGCACCATCCTGTCACGCGGAGATCGACCGCGGGCCGGTCACGCCACGTCCGCCGGTCAGCCGCGGGTCTGCCGGGCCACGTCCTCCACCACCTCGACCATCCGGCCGGTACGGGCGAAGACGGCCCGCTGCCGGGCGGCCCCGCTGCCGTGCCGGCGCAGCCCGCCCAGCAGGTCGGTCACCTGGTCGAGGTCGCCGTGCCGCGCCAACTCCGGCCGGACGTGGTCGACCAGCTTCCCCAGCAGCTCCCACGCCGGCCGCAGCTCGCCGTCGGTCACGTCGACGCCGTCGCCCTCCAGCCCGTCGTGGGCGGCCCGCCAGTGCGCGGCGACGAGCAGGTGATGGTCGGTCCGACCGGCCGGCCGGCCCTCGGCGATCTCCGTCATCGCGGTCGCCACCAGGGCCCGCACCAGGGCGGCGACCAGCACCGCGTCGTCCACCGAGGGGCAGACGTCGCCGATCCGGATCTCCACCGTCGGGTACTTCGCCGACAGCCGGGCGTACCAGTAGAGCATCCCCTCGTCGAGCATCACCCCGCTGGCGATGAGCTGCCGGATCAGCCGCTCGTAGTGCTCGTGGGACTCCAGGTACGGGGTGGGCGCCACCGACGGCCAGCGTTCCCACTCCACCGACCGCCAGCTCGCGTACCCGGTGTCCTCGCCCTTCGCAAACGGGGAGTTCACCGTCACCGCGTGCAGGATCGGCAGCCAGGGGCGGACGTGGTTGAGCACCTGCACCCCGGTGTCCGGGTCGGGGATGCCGACGTGCACGTGCATGCCGTTGTTGCCGGGGCCCGGCACCAGCAGCCGGAACCGTTCGATCATGCGGTCGAAGCGAGGCTTGTCGACGACCGGCGGGACCGGGCCGTCCACCGGGCCGGTGCCGATGGCGAGCACCCGTACGCCGGCCCGCTCGGCGGCGTCGGCCAGCGCCGCGCGCAGCACGCCCAGCGAGTGCCGGATCGACGACAGCTCCAGCCCGGGTGGGCTGCCGATCTCGATCTGGCTGGTCTGGAACTCCCGCTCCACCTGGCCGCGCAGCTCGGCCGGCACCTGTTCCATGACCAGGTCGACCGCCGGCACGGCGGCGCCGGTGTGCGGGTCGACGAGCAGGAACTCCTCCTCGACGCCGACGGTGAACAGTTCGGTACCGCCCGCGGCGGCGTACCGTTCCCGCTCCGCCACTGAGCCGCTCATCGTCCTCACCGTCCGTTCCGTGCCGGCCGCGGCGCCGTGCCGCGTCGTCAACGGCCCATTACCCACCGTGTCGGCGCGCGGAAACGCCGGCCCGACGTGTCGGTCGGGGCTCCGGCCCTTCCTTGCCCGGCCCCGGACGGAAAGCGTGGCTACGATGGGCCGGTCGACGCCGGGGCGTCACCGGCGGCGAGGGAGGCCATGTTGACCCCGAGCACCGCGTCGCGGACGGTGACCGACGCCCAGCGCACCGACCGGGACTGGCGACGCCAGGTGCCCCGGGCCTTCGCCACCCTGCTCTGGGTGATCGCGGTGGTCTGCGCGCTGGCCGCGCTGAGCAGCGCCGTCCGCTCCGACATCCAGCCGGTCCGCACCGCGATCGACACCCTGCTGCTGCCCGCGCCGGCGAACCTGGCGTACGCGGTCTTCCTCGGCACCCTCGCCTCGGCGGTGCTGCGCCGCAAGCGGCTGGCCTACTGGGTGCTGGTGGTCTACTTCACCCTGAGCCTGGCCGTCGGCGTGCTGGCCGGCGTGCTGCTGCTGGTGGTCGGCAACAACGACCTCACCGACGACGCCGGTGAGCGGCTGTTCGGCACCCTGGAGACGGTCGGCGTGTGGGTCGGCGTCGCCTTCGCCGCCGGGGCGCTGGCCCTGCTGCTGGCCGCCCGGCGGGAGTTCTACGCCCGGGTGCGCAGCGGCAGCACCCGCCGCGCCCTGGGGGCCTTCTTCGGGCTGGCGGCGGTCTCGGTCGGGCTCGGCTACCTGCTCCTGCTCGTCGAGCCGGGCAGCCTGCGCGGCTGGGTGGACCGGCTCGGCTACGCCATCGAGAAGGTGTTCGGCGGCGCGATCACCCTGGACCTCACCCGGCAGGGGCAGGCGCCCGGCTGGGTCAACCTGCTGCTCGGCGGCTTCGGCGCGCTCGCCTTCGTCGCCGGACTGTTCACCCTGCTCCGGTCGCAGCGGGCCGCCGCCGTGCTGCACGCAGACGAGGAGGAGCGGATCCGGGAGCTGCTGGCCCGGCACGGCGGGCGGGACTCGCTCGGCTACTTCGCCACCCGCCGCGACAAGGCGGCGATCTTCTCGGCCAGCGGCAAGGCGGCGATCACCTACCGGGTGGTCAACGGGGTCAGCCTGGCCAGCGGCGACCCGGTGGGTGACCCGGAGGCGTGGGGGCCGGCCATCGGGGCGTGGCTCGAGCAGGCCCGGGAGTACGCCTGGACCCCGGCGGTGATGGGCACCAGCGAGGCGGGAGCCAAGGCGTACCACCGGCACGGGCTGAAGGTGCTGCACCTGGGGGACGAGGCGATCCTGCTGGCCCGCGAGTTCGACCTGGACGGCCGGGACATGCGCCCGGTCCGGCAGGCCGTGCACCGGGTGGAGCGGGCCGACTACACCGCCCGGGTGCGCCGGCACGCGGAGATCCCGCCGGAGGAGCTGTCCGGCCTGGCCCGGCTGGCCACCGCCTGGCGGGACACCGAACAGGAGCGGGGCTTCTCGATGGCCCTGGGCCGGCTCGGCGACCCGGCCGACGGCGATTGCGTACTGGTCGAGGCGCGAGACTCGGCCGGCCGGGTGCGGGCGCTGCTGTCGCTGAGCCCGTGGGGCGCCGACGGGCTCTCGCTGGACCTGATGCGCCGGGACCGGTCGGCCGACAACGGGGTGATCGAGTTCATGGTCGCGGCGCTGATGGGCGCGGCGCCCCGGCTCGGCGTGGAACGGGTGTCGCTGAACTTCGCGGTCTTCCGGTCGGTCTTCGAGCAGGGCGCCCGGATCGGCGCCGGCCCGATCATCCGGCTCTGGCGGCACACCCTGCTCTTCTTCTCCCGCTGGTGGCAGCTCGAGTCGCTCTACCTCTCCAACGCCAAGTACCAGCCGCACTGGACGCCGCGCTACCTCTGCTTCGCCGAGCGCCGGGAGCTGGCTCGGGTGGGCCTCGCCGCGGCGATCGCCGAGGGCTTCGTCGCCCTGCCCGGCGGGCGGCCCACCCCGCTGCGCGGGGCGCCGCCGACCGGCGGCGGGGTGGGCTACGTGCCGCCGGCCGCCGCGACGGTCCGGGCCGTGCCGCCGGAGCCGGCCGCGGTGCACCTTCCGGAGCAGACCCGGGTACGCCTGGCGAAGCTGGACCGGCTGCGCGCCGAGGGCGTCGACCCGTACCCGGTGGGCTACCCGCGTACCGACGGCTGCGCGGCGGTGCGGGCGCGGCACGCCGGGTTGGCGCCGGACACCGGCACCGGGGAGACCGTCGCGGTGGCCGGCCGGGTGATGCTGGTCCGCGACCACGGACACCTCTGCTTCGTGACGATCCGGGACGGCAGCGGCGATCTGCAGCTGATGCTGGAGCACGACCTGGACCGCTGGCGTGCCACCGTCGACATCGGCGACCACGTGGGCGCCACCGGCGAGGTGTACGCGACCCGGCGCGGCGAGGTGTCGGTGCGGGTGGCCGACTGGGAGCTGACCGCCAAGTGCCTGCGCCCGCTGCCGGACAAGCACCACGGGCTGGCCGACCCGGAGGCCCGGGTCCGGCAGCGCTACCTGGACCTCGCGATCAACCCGGAGGCGCGGGACCTGCTGCGGGCCCGTGGCGCCGCCCTGCACAGCCTGCGGCAGTCGCTGGCCGACCGGGACTTCCTCGAGGTGGAGACGCCGATCCTGCAGCGGGTGCACGGCGGCGCGAACGCCCGCCCGTTCGTCACCCACAGCAACGCGTACGACCTGCGGCTGAGCCTGCGCATCGCCCCCGAGCTGTACCTCAAGCGGCTGGCCGTGGGCGGGGTGGAGCGGGTGTACGAGCTGGGCCGGGCGTTCCGCAACGAGGGCGTCGACCACAGCCACAACCCGGAGTTCACGGTGTTGGAGGCGTACCAGGCGTACGCCGACTACCACGTGATGCGGAAGCTGGCCCGGGAGCTGATCGTCGCCGCCGCGGTCGCGGTGCACGGGTCGCCGGTGGTCCGCCGCCCCGGGACGGGCGAGGTGGTGGACGTCGGCGGCGAGTGGCCGGTGCGCACGGTCAACGAGGCGGTCTCCGCGGCGCTGGGCGAGGAGGTCACCGCCGACACCGACCTGGCCACCCTGCGCAAGCTCGGCGACGCCGCCGGGGTGCCGTACGACCCGCGTTGGGAGCGCGGCGCGGTGCTGCTGGAGCTGTACGAGCGGCTGGTCGAGGCGCGTACCGGGGCGCCGACGTTCTACCTGGACTTCCCGACCGACACCTCGCCGCTGACCCGGCAGCATCGGGACGATCCGCGGCTGGCGGAGCGGTGGGACCTGGTGGCGTTCGGGATGGAACTGGGCACCGCGTACTCGGAGCTGGTCGACCCGACGGAGCAGCGGCGACGGCTCACCGAGCAGTCGCTGAAGGCGGCCGGCGGCGACCCGGACGCGATGGAGCTCGACGAGGACTTCCTCACCGCGCTGGAGTACGCCATGCCGCCCACCGGCGGTCTGGGCCTGGGCGTGGATCGGCTGGTGATGCTGTTGACCGGCCGGTCGATCCGGGAGACGTTGCCCTTCCCGTTGGTCCGCGAGTCCTCGTGAGCGGGCTCGGCCCGGCCCGGGCACTGCCCGTGGTGGCGCTCGGGCTGGCCGGGGTCCTGTACGCGTCGTGGCTGATCGGGCCGCTGCTCAACCCCGCGTTCGGCCTCTTCGACGGGTACGCCAGCGAGTTGGCCGCCCGGGACCAGCCGTACCACCTGGTCTTCGGCCTGAGTGACCTGGTCGTCGGCGCGCTGGCGTCGGCGACCGGGGTGGCGCTGGCCCGGCGGGCCCGGGGCTGGGCGCGGTGGGCCTGGTGGGGGTTGATCGCCTTCGGGGTGGCCACCGCCCTGGACGGCACGGTGAGTTCGATGGACTGCGCCCCGACGACCGGCGGGCGCTGCGCGCGGCTGGCGGAGCTGGGCGAGCTGTCCTGGCGGCACCAGGGGCATTCGGTCAGCTCGTCGGTGGCGCTCGCCGGCGGGGTCGTCTCGCTGCTCGCCCTGCTGGTGGCCCAGCGCGGCCGTGGGGCGCCGTTCCGCTGGGGGCTGGCGGTGGCCGCGGTGCTGCTGGTCGGCACTGCGGGGACCCTGGTCGACGTGGCCCACCCGGACGTGGCGCCGGGCGTCTGGCAGCGGGTCCAACTGCTCGGCCTTTCCGGCTGGCTGGTCTACGCCGGCGTCGTCGCGGCCGTCGGGCGTGACTCCGGGTCCTAGTCTGGTCGGCGTGCCGGGGTTGCTGATGATGGTGGCGGGGACGTGGGCGTACGCCCTCGCCCAGCTCACCGTGCTGGCCGACCGTCCGGTCGCGCTGCTCGCCGGCGTGGCGGTCGCCGCCGCGCTGCTGCTGGCCACGCTGCTCGCCCTCCGGTCGCGGGCACTGCCGGGCGGGCCCCGGTCCGGTCGGCTCGCCACCGCGCTGCGGGCCCGGGCCCGTGGCTGGCGCGTTCCCCGCCAGGTCGACCCGGACGCGGCCGGTCGGCCGCGACCGCGCGCCCCCGGCCGGCGCCCCTCGGCCGCGTAGCGCTGCGCCGCCGCGCGGCCGGTTCCGTTGCCATCCGTCCCGCCGGGACGCGTCGTCCCCGCCGGGACCTCCGGAATCGGACCGAGGGGTTCATCATGCTCGCCTTCGCACCACTGCACGCTGCGGCTTCCGTCGCCGCCACCGTCGTCACCTGGCTCTCCGGCACGCTCGAACCGCTGACCGGCGGGGCGGCCACGGCCGCCGCGATCGTCCTGTTCACCGTCGGGGTCCGCCTGCTCATCTCGCCGCTCACCCTGGCGCAGGTCCGCGGGGAGCGGCGCCGCGCGGCGCTCGCCCCCGAGGTCCGGGACCTCCAGCGCCGGTACGCCGACGACCCCGCCAGGCTGCAGAGCGAGTTGTTCGCGCTGTACCGGCGGGCCGGCGCCAGCCCGGTCGCCGGTTGCCTCCCGGCGCTGTTGCAGGCGCCGTTCTTCATGGTCATGTACCGCCTCTTCGCCACCGGCGACGGCATCGACAACTCCAGCTCGGCGGGTCTGACGCCGCGCGGCGACCTGGAGCCGTCGCGCTCGCTGCTCGACGAGCGGCTGGGCGGGGTGCCGCTGGGCTGGCACCTGGGCGACGGGCTCTCCGGGCCGGTGCTGGCGGTCTTCGGGGTGCTGCTGGTGGCGCTGCTCGCCCTGGCCTGGTATTCCTCCCGCCGGGCCCGGCGGGCGGCCGCGGCCACCGGCGCCGTCGCCGGTACGCCCACGGAGGGTCCGGGCGCCGCGACGCTGGGCCGGTTGCTGCCGCTGCTGCCGTACACCACGGTGCTGGTGGCGCTGGTGGTGCCGCTGGCGGCGGTGCTCTACCTGGTCACCACGACGGGGTGGACCGCGCTGGAGCAGGTGGTGCTGCGCCGGTCGCAGCCGGCAGTCATCGATGCACGTTGATATGATGCTCGACGAGCGCTAGAGAACGCACGCCGGCCGTGGCCCCCCTCCCGTCGCCTCCGTGCCCGGGCGGGGGCCCCGTTCCATGCGCTCTGGACAGAAACAGGCGGGTCACCGCGCAGTACCGAACGCCTCGTCGCGGTCAGCGGCCGGCGGTCACCGACTGCCGGTCGCGCCGCGCGCTGCGCTTACGGATCTTCTTCGCAGCCCAGCTGACGATCATGATGCCGAAGACCGCGAAGATCGCGTAGTTGAACCAGCTGCTGTACCGGTCCACCTCCTGCCATCGCGAGCCGAGGGCGAAGCCCAGGCCCACGATCAGCGCGTTCCACACCCCACTGCCGAGCGTGGTGAGCAGGATGAACTCGCCCAGCGGCATGCGGTTCGCGCCGGCCGGGACGGACACCAGGCTGCGCACCACCGGGACCACCCGACCGATCAGCACCGCCCATTTCCCGTGCCGCTCGAACCAGCGGTCGGCCTGCTCCAGGTCGTCCCGGTCGACCAGCGGGATGTGGTCCAGCCAGCGCTTCAGCCGCTCCTCGCCGAGCGCGGCGCCGAGCCAGTAGAGCACCAGCGCGCCGACCAGCGAGCCGACCGTGGCGGCGAGCACGATCAGCACCACGTTGAACCGGCCCTGCGACGACAGGTAGCCGGCCATCGCCAGCACGATCTCACTCGGGATCGGCGGGATGATGCTCTCCAGCGCCACCAGGAAGGCCACGCCGAGCGCGCCGAGCGAGTCGATGAGGCTCGCCACCCATCCGGTCAGCCCGCTGAACTGGTTCGGGTCGACGTTCTGGGCGAGAGCCATGGGCGTCCTTCCGTGAGCTGCCGGGGGATCAGACGGTGGTACCCGCGGCGTTGCCGCTCACACCTGCCGGTGACCCGCCCCACTGACCTTCCGCTGAGCCCTCCGGGTGCAGCTCCCGGTCGGCCGGGCCCTGCCGCCAGCCGGTGAACCGGACGATCAGCCCCTCCCTGCTCGGCGAGCAGCAGAACGGCCCGGCCGAGGCCGTCGCCTCCGGCGGAAGCGGAGCGAGCCGGACCAGCCGCCACGGCTCGTCGTCGACCCGCGCCCGGACGGTCAGCGCGTCACCGGAGCGGCTGACCCGGACGGTGACCTCGCGCCCGGCCCACTCCGGCACCGGGGCCAGCGACCAGTCCGACAGCTCCCGGGTCACCACCGCGCCGAGCTGCGGCAGCCCGTCGCTCAGCTCCACGCCGGTCTTGACCCAGTTCCGCTCGTCCACGTGGACCAGCACGCCGGCCTGGTCGAACTGCGCGGTGTAGTCGAGCAGGAAGCTCACCTCGACCGCGCTCCCGCCCGGCAGCGGGGCGAGCAGCGCCGGGCCGTTGTCGTGCACGAAGCCGTAACTGGTGTGCCGCCACATGTCGGTCTCCGGCCCCGGCTCCACCAGCAGGTGCCCCTCGTCGGTCCGGTCGACCCGGACCGGCGCGTGCAGCCACCGGCCGTCGTCCCAGGCCATCTCGCGCGCGGCCACCTCATGATCAGCCATGCCGGCACGGTACCCGCCGGAGCCGGCGGCGACCTACCGTCGGGCGGCGCGGGTTTGCCGGGACGCCCGGCCGGAGAAGTTAACCAGGCATGGGTGACAGGTGGTACTCCGAGGCAGTCATCTACTGCCTCGACGTCGAAACGTACGCGGACTCCGACGGCGACGGGGTCGGTGACATCCGTGGCCTCATCGGCCGGCTCGACTACCTGGCGCGGCTGGGGGTGACCTGCATCTGGCTCAGCCCGATCCACCCGTCCCCCAACAAGGACGACGGGTACGACGCCACCGACTTCTACAACGTCGACCCCCGACTCGGCACCCTCGGCGACTTCGCGGAGCTGCTGCACCAGGCGCAGAACCGCGGCATCCGGGTGATCATCGACTTGGTGGTCAACCACACCTCCGACGAGCACCCGTGGTTCCAGTCCGCGCGGTCCTCCCCGGACTCGGCCTACCGGGACTGGTACATCTGGTCGGAGGAAGCACCGGACGACCGCCACCAGGGCATGGTCTTCCCCGGCGAGCAGAATGAGACCTGGAGCTACGACCGGACCGCGAAGGCCTGGTACTACCACCGGTTCTACAAGTTCCAGCCGGACCTCAACATGGCGAACCCCAAGGTCCGCGAAGAGGTCAAGAAGATCATGTCGTTCTGGCTCCAGCTCGGCGTCTCCGGCTTCCGGATGGACGCGGTGCCGTTCATCATCGAGCTGACCGAGCCGGGCAACCCGAACTCGCCCAAGGACATGGAGTTCCTCACCGAGCTGCGCCAGCACGTGCAGTGGCGCCGCGGCGACGCCGTCCTGCTGGCCGAGGCGAACGTGGAGCCGGACCAACTGCCGGTCTACTTCGGTGACGGCAGCGGGTCGGGCAACCGGATCCACATGCTCTTCGACTTCATGCTCAACGGGCGGCTGATGCTCGCCCTGGCGCGGGAGGACCCGGAGACCATCATCGACGCGCTGCGGGACACCCCGAAGCTGCCCACCGGCGGTCAGTGGGCCACCTTCCTGCGCAACCACGACGAGATCGACCTGTCCCGGCTCACCACGGACCAGCGCAACGACGTGCTGGCGAAGTTCGGCCCGGACGAGGAGATGCAGCTCTACGGCCGGGGCATCCGACGTCGACTCGCGCCGATGCTCGGCAACGACCGGCGGCACATCGAGCTGGCCTACGCCCTCCAGTTCTCGCTGCGCGGCACCCCGGTGCTGCGCTACGGCGAGGAGATCGGCATGGGCGAGGACCTGTCGCTGAAGGGGCGCGACGCGATCCGTACCCCGATGCAGTGGTCGTACCAGCCCAACGGCGGCTTCTCCACCGCCGAGCCGGAGAAGCTGGTCCGGCCGGTGCTCGACACGGGCGAGTTCAGCTACGAGAAGGTCAACGTGACCGCCCAGCGCAAGGACCCCCGGTCGTTGCTCGGCTGGTTCGAGCGGATGATCCGGACGCTGCGGGAGGCGCCGGAGATCGGCTCCGGCTCGACCACCCACATCGACGTGCCGCTGCCGGCCGGCGTGCTCGCGCACCGGGCCGACGGTCCGACCGGCACGATGGTGTTCCTGCACAACCTCGGCACCGAGGACGTCGAGGTCGACCTGAGCACGTTGCAGCCGGAGGCGGACCTGCCGGTCGACGTGCTCTCCGACCGGGGCTACGACGAGGTGGGCAAGCTGGACCGCCTCAAGCTCGCCGGCCACGGCTACCGCTGGATCCGGCTCTGCCGCAGCTGGTCGGTCTGACCGTCCGACGTGCCGGCCCGTCGCCGCTCGTCGGCGGCGGGCTGGTCCGCGTACCCCTGGGTTAAGCTCCTTCGATCGAGCCACAAGTTACCGGGAGGTAATCATGTCGGAGGAGCCCCGCGTCGCCATCGTGACCGGAGCCGCGCGCGGCATCGGCGCGGCCACCGGCCGCCGGCTGGCCGCCGACGGCATGGCCGTCGCCGTCGTCGACATCGAGGAGTCGACGACCAAGGAGACGGTGGACGCCATCGTCGCCGCGGGCGGCCGGGCGCTCGGCGTCGCCGCCGACGTGTCCGACCGGGCCCAGGTGGAGGCGGCCGTCGAGCGGGTCGCCGCCGAGCTGGGCGGCCCGACCGTGCTGGTCAACAACGCCGGCGTGCTCCGCGACAACCTGCTGTTCAAGATGACCGACGCCGACTGGGACACGGTCCTGGGCGTGCACCTGCGCGGCGCGTTCCTGTTCAGCCAGGCCGCCCAGAAGCACATGGTCGAGCGGAAGTGGGGCCGGATCGTCAACCTCTCCAGCACCTCGGCACTGGGCAACCGGGGCCAGGCGAACTACTCGGCCGCCAAGGCCGGCCTGCAGGGCTTCACCAAGACCCTCGCCATCGAGCTGGGCCCGTTCGGGGTGACCGTGAACGCGGTCGCGCCGGGCTTCATCGTCACCGACATGACCGCCGCCACCGCGGCCCGGATGAAGGTCGACTTCGAGGCGTTGCAGCAGCACGCGGCCGCCGAGATCCCGGTCCGCCGGCCCGGCCGGCCGGAGGACGTCGCGCACACCATCTCGTTCCTGGCCAGCGAGGGCGCGTCCTTCGTCTCCGGTCAGGTCATCTACGTGGCAGGCGGCCCCAAGGACTGACCGCCTGCACCGCGTCCCGCCCGGCGCCGGGCGGGACGCGTCAGGCGGTGGTGTCGCGGGTGCGCCAGAGCCAGAGGAGGCCGAGGATCGGCAGGACCAGCGGGATGTAGCCGTAGCCGCTGCCGAACTGGGACCAGACCGTCTCGTCGGGGAAGAGCGCCTTGTCGGCCAGGCTGAGGATGCCCACCGCGACGACCCCGACCAGCTCCACCGAGCAGCAGACCAGCGCGACCCGACGGCCGGCGTGCCCGGCCCGGGCCAGCCCCACGGCGGCCACGATGTAGATCAGCGCGGCCACGGCGGAGAGCAGGTACGCCACCGGCGCCTCGTCGAACTTCGTGGCGATCTGCAACCCGGCGCGGGAGGTCGCGGCGATGGCGAAGAGGATGTAGACGGCGATCAGCAGGCGGCCCGGCCCCCGGTTGGTGGCGCGGTCCAGCGCCGGCGTCGGGTCGTCGGCGCGCGTCTCGACCGGCTCAGCCTCCGAGCACCTCCCAGGTCTGGCCGAGCCGGACCACCACGACCGGCGTCACCAGGCAGATCGCGCAGACGATCGCCGAGCCCCAGCGGGTCGGCTCCATCCGGGCCAGCACCCAGGCCAGCGGCGGCAGGCAGACCAGCGTCACCAGGTAGCCGAAGAACGCGCCAGGCTCGCCCGGCCGTTCCCCGCCGCCGATCGCGACCAGCGCCACCACGGCCAGCGCCAGCAGCGCGACCTCCAGCACGGCCAGGCCCACGAACTGCACCCGGTCCGGCGGCCGGTGGCGCACCGCGGCCACCAGCGCCCACACCGCCAGTACGAGCGACAGCACGATCGTCGCCGTCGCGAGGAGCCCGTCCACCGGCGAGCCGGCCGTGGCCGCGCCGGTCATCGACGGCATCCCATCGGAGTCCCGTTCACCGGGACAGCCTACTAACCCGCGTAGTACTGCCCGCCGGCCGGCTCTCCGTCGGGTCGCATGCGGGCCGGCCAGCAGACCGACTAGCGTGGATCACGGCCATGGGGTCGCCGTGGCGGACGATGACAGCGGGAGTTCCACGTGCTGCGGTTCGGCTTGTTCGGCACCGGTCACTGGGCGGCGGAGACGCACGCCGCGGCCATCGACGCGCACCCTCGCGCCGAGCTCGCCGGGGTCTGGGGGCGGGACCGGGACAAGGCCGCCGCGCTGGCCGGACGGCACGGGGTGCCGGTCTTCGACGACGTCAACGCGCTGATCGAGGCGTGCGACGCGATCGCCGTGGCGCTGCCGCCGGACGTGCAGGCCGACATCGCCGTGCGCGCCGCCACCGCCGGCCGGCACCTGCTGGTGGACAAGCCGCTGGCGCTCAGCCTCACCGACGCCGACCGGGTGGTCGCCGCGGCCGAGGCGTCCGGGGTGGCCTCGGTGGTCTTCTTCACCCAGCGGTACCACCCGAACGTCACCGGCTTCCTCGCCGCCACCGCCGCGGCCGGCGGCTGGCAGCACGCCCGGGCGACCATGTTCGCCTCCATCTACCAGCCGGGGAACCCGTACGGGAACTCGCAGTGGCGGCGGGACCGGGGCGCGCTCTGGGACATCGGCCCGCACGCGCTCTCCCTCATCCTGCCGGTGCTCGGCCGGGTCAGCAGGGTGGCCGCGATGGACGGTCCGAGCGGCCTGGTGCACCTGCTGCTCACCCACGACGGCGGGGCGACCAGCACCCTGTCGCTCACCCTGGACGCCCCGCCGGAGGCGGTGACCCGCGACTTCGTCTTCTTCGGCGAGAACGGCACCGAGGCCGTGCCGCCCGGCGACGGCGACGCGCTGTCCGCGTTCGGCACCGCGATCGACCAGTTGCTCGAGGAGATCGACGCGGGCACCCGGGACCACCGCTGCGACGTCCGCTTCGGCCGCGAGGTGGTCGGGGTGCTGAACGCCGCCGAGACGGCCCGCGCCGAGGGGCGCACCGTCGAACTCTGACCTCGCCCCGCCGCTCCTCACCAGCTCCGGAGTTTCCGCCTCAGGTGAGGGTGTTCAGCGCCTCGCCCAGCTCGGCGGGGGAGTCGAACTGCTCCGCCGGCAGCGCCATCAGCATCTGCAACGTCTCGGTGCTGGCCCCGTTCTCCTGGCCCCAGCGGACCAGGTCCTCGCGGGAGACCGGGTAGTCGAGCCCGGCCAGGTACTCCTGCAACTGCACCCCGGTAACGGTCATGCCGGCCGGCTACCCGCTCCGCCCGCCGCCATGCCGCCCGGCGACGGGCCGTCGGGGGAGGCCGGGCCGCCGGTTTGCCCGCGCGGGACCCGGGTAGCCGCGGGCATGCTGGTACAGCGGCTCGGCGCGCCGAGCGACTTCGACCCGTTGCTGGAGCGTGTCCGGGACGCCCGGATCGTGATGATCGGCGAGGCGACGCACGGCAGTTACGACTACTACCGGCTGCGGGAGCAGTTGACCCGTCGGCTCATCGCCGAGCAGGGTTTCGACTTCGTGGCGGTGGAGGGGGACTGGCCGGACTGCGACCGGGTACACCGCTCGGTGGTCGGCGCCCCGGGCGGTTTGGCCGACCCGCAGAACGTCCTGGAGTGCTTCGAACGCTGGCCCACCTGGATGTGGGCCAACGCCGAGGTGGCCCGCTACTGCCGCTGGCTGCGGGCCTGGAACCTGGAGCGGCCGGAGGGCGGGCGGGCCGGCTTCCACGGGCTGGACGTCTACAGCCTCTGGGAGTCGATGCAGGCGATCTTCGACTATCTGGGCGAGGAGGACCCGGCCTCGCTGGAGGCGGCGCAGGAGGCGTACCGCTGCTTCGAACCGTACGGCAAGCGGGTCGAGGAGTACGGCATGGCCAGCCGGTTCGTCTCCGCACGCTGCGAGGAGGAGGTGGTGCGGCTGCTGGCGCGTACCCGGGAACAGGCCGCCGCGGACGGCCCGGACCGCTTCTCGGCCTGGCAGAACGCGGAGGTGGTGGCCGGCGCGGAGCGCTACTACCGGGCGATGATCGGCGGCGGCCCGGAGTCGTGGAACGTCCGGGACACCCACATGGCGGACACGCTGGACCGGCTGCTGGACCGCTACGGCCCGGACGCCCGGGGGATCGTCTGGGCGCACAACACGCACGTCGGCGACGCCCGGGCCACGGACATGGCGGCGGACGGGATGGTCAACATCGGGCAGTTGGCGCGGGAGCGGCACGGCTCGGACGCGGTGGCGCTGGTCGGCTTCGGCAGCTACCGGGGGACCGTGATCGCGGCGCCGCGCTGGGGCTCGCCGGCCGAGGCGATGGTGGTGCCGCCGGCCCGGGAGGGCTCGGTCGAGCGACGGCTGCACGAACTGATGCCGGAGCGGGCGGTGCTGGTCTTCGGCGGGCCTGACCAGCCGGACTGGGTCACCGGTCCCGCCGACCACCGGGCCATCGGTGTGGTCTACGACCCCACCTTCGAGTCGTGGGGCAACTACGTGCCGACCCGGCTGGGCGAACGCTACGACGCCTTCATCTGGTGCGACGAGGCCACGGCCCTGCACCCGCTGCCCGCCCTTGCCGCGCCCGGCGAGATGGAGACCTACCCGGCCGGCGTCTGACCGGCCGGGCAGGTCTCCCGGTCACACCTTGGCGGGTTCGGAGTCGGCGAGGTGGGCGCGGAGGCCTTCGCCCTCGACGTCCACGTTGGGCAGGATCCGGTTGAGCCAGCGGGGGAGCCACCAGGCGGCCTTGTCGAGCAGCGACAGCACCGCCGGGACGATGGTCATCCGGACCACGAAGGCGTCGATGGCGACGCCGATCGCCAGCGCGAAGCCCATCGACTTGATCACTGGGTCGTCGAGGAAGACGAAGCCGCTGAAGACCGAGATCATGATCAGCGCGGCAGCGGTGACCACCCGGGCGCCGTGCCCCATCCCGTTGATGGTGGCCTGCCGGGCGGTGTCGCCGTGCACGAAGTCCTCCCGCATCCGGGAGACCAGGAAGACCTCGTAGTCCATGGCCAGGCCGAACAGGATGCCGATGAGCAGGATCGGCAGGAAGCTGATCAGCGGGCCCGGGGTGTCCAGCCCGATCAGGTCGGCCAGGTGCCCCTGCTGGAACACCGCGACGGTGATGCCGAACGTCGCCGCCACGGTGAGCAGGAAGCCGAGCGCCGCCTTGACCGGGACGAGGATCGAGCGGAACACCAGCATCAGCAGCAGGATGGAGAGCCCGACCACCAGCAGCAGGTAGACCGGGAGCGCGTCGGAGAGCTTCTCGGACACGTCGATGCCGATCGCGGTGACGCCGGTGAGCAGCACGTCGGCGTTGTCGATGCCGGAGACCTGGCGGCGGATGTCGTGCACCAGCGTCTCGGTGGCCGCGTCGGTCGGGCCGGTCTTCGGGATCACCCCGAGCAGCGCGGTCCGCCCGGTGGGGTCGAGCTGCGGCGGGGCCACCGCCAGCACCCCGTCCGTCCGCTGGATCAGCGCGGTGACCTGCGGGACGGCGGCCTGGGTGGCCTGCGGCGAGTCGGCGGTGACGACCACCGCGAGCCGGCCGGTGAAGCCGGGGCCGAAGCCCTCCCGGATCAGGTCGTTGCTGACCCGGGCCGCGGTACCCTCCGGCGCGGCGGCCGCGTCCGGCAGCGCGAGCCGCATGTCCTGGGCGGGCAGCGCGAGCAGCCCCAGGCCGAGCAGGCCGACCAGGATGACCGGGATCCGCAGCTTCGTCACCCAGTGCGCCCAGCGGAAGCCGAAGCCGGAGCGGTCCTCCGAGCCGGTGGCGGCGGACTCGACCGCCTCGCGTCCGCGCAGCTTGCGGGGGAGCGCCTTGCGCCCGGCGAAGCCGAGCAGCGCAGGCGCCAGGGTGATCGCGACGAGCACGGCGACGGTCACCGTGCCGGCGGCGGCCAGACCCATCACGGTCAGGAACGGGATGTCCACCACCGCGAGGCCGGCGAGCGCGATGACCACGGTGGCACCGGCGAACACCACGGCGGAGCCGGCGGTGCCGACCGCGCGGCCGACCGCCTCCTCCGGGGACAGCCCGTCGAGCAGGTTCTGCCGGTGTCGGGAGGTGATGAAGAGCGAGTAGTCGATGCCGACCGCGAGGCCGAGCATCAGGGCCAGGATCGGCGCGGTGCTGGTCAGCTCGACCGCGCCGCTGAGCGCGAACAGGCCGGTCATGCCGACGCCGACGCCGATCAGGGCGTTCAGCATGGTCATCCCGGCCGCGACCAGCGAGCCGAAGGTGACGACCAGGACGATCGCGGCGACCAGCACGCCGAGCGCCTCGGTGGAGCCGATCTCCGGCTCGGCGTTCAGCACCTCGCCGCCGGGGGCGATCTGCCACCCCTTCGCCTCGGCCTGCGCGCCGACCTTCTCGTACGCGGTGCGCTGGGCGTCGGTCACGTTGTCCGCGCGGCCTTCGAACTGCACCTGGATCAGCGCGTACCGGCCGTCCGGGGAGAGTGCCTTGACCTGGTACGGGTCGACCGCGCCGACCACCCCGGGCAGGGTGGCCGCCTCCTGGGTGACCTGCTTGACCACCCCCTGCCCCTCGGGGGTGAGCAGTTGGCCGGCCTGTGGCGCCTTGACCGCGATGGTGCCGGTGGCCCCGCTGGCCGCCGGGAACCGATCGGCGAGCAGGTCGATCGCGCGCTGCGACTCGGTGCCGGGCATGGTGAAGTTGCTCGCCGTCGGGCCCTTGAGGGTCGCCGCGGCGACGCCGAGCCCGACGAGTACGACGAGCCAGGTGACGGCGACGAGTCGCCGCCGGCGCAACGATGCCCGGCCGAGCCGGTACAGCAGGGTCGCCATGAAGGTTCCTTGTCCTCGGTCGTGTGCGTACTGGATCAGTTGGTGGGGTCGAGGGCCCGGTGGGCCACGGCCAGCAGGGCGGGCCGCAGCTCCTCGTCGGGGAGGTCGGCGAACTCGGCGCACGCCTCCGGTATCCCGGCAAGGACCACCAGCGCGGCGATCCGCGCCGCCGGACGGTCGGAGTGGCCGGCGAACGCGGCGAGCAGCCGTTCGGAGATCTGCTGGATGTGCGCGAAGGCGGGCTGCTGGAGCAGGTCGGGGAACTCGCCGCGGAGCAGCGCGATCTCCCGCCGGAAGCGGACCGCGAGGTCAACGAAGCCCTCGGCGGCGACCCGCTGGGCCGCCGGCCCGGTGTGCCCGGCGATCCGTTCGTCGAGCGCCTGGAGCACCCCGATGGCCGGGGCCATCAGCTCGCCGAGCAGGGCTTCCTTGTTGGCGAAGTGGTAGAGCACCGTGGCCTTGGAACAGCCCACCTCGCGGGCGATGTCCTGCAGGGAGGTGCCCTTGTAGCCGGTGACGGCGAACCGCCGCGCCGCCGCGGCGAGAATGTCTTGGTGGGTCTCCGGTACCGCCCGTGCCATGTCATCCAGCATGCCTGACCGATCGGTCAGCACCTGACCGATCGGTCAGACGGATCGGGTGGTATTCGCCACAGGGCTCAGTCGCCGGCGGTGCCGGTCCAGTCGGCCAGCCACTCGCCCGACCAGGTCAGCGTGCCGGCGCGCAGCTCTGCCGCGAGTCGCCGGACCCAGTCCAGCTCGGTACGCAGCAGCGCCAGCCGGTACTCGTCCTCGATCAGGAAGAGGCGGGGCAGCTCCACCGCCGCCAGCACCGCCTCGCGCTCGCGCAGTCGGCCGGCGAGCGTCTCGGCCCGCCGTTCGAGCTGCCGGGTCGCCGCGGCCGGCGGCAGGATCGGCAGGAACGACAGCGCTGCGGGGAACTCCGGGAACTCCCGCGCGGGGGTGGCGAGCGCGTCGGCGAGCCACTCGTCCAGGGTGCGCCGTCCCTCGTCTGTGAGTTCGTAGACGGTGCGCTCCGGGCGGCGCTCGTCGCGGGCGGTGTGCGCCACCCGGATCAGCTCGTCCCGACGTAGCCGGTCGATGGTCTGGTAGATGCTGTTGCGCTGCGCGACGTTGACCACGTCCTGCTTGTCGCGCTCCCGGATCAGCTGCTGCATCCGGTACGCGTGCATCGGCTCCTCGACCAGGAGCGCCAGCACCATCATCGCCAGCGGGGAGCGACGGTACGCGCGGGCGGCCATGCCATCACCTTAGGTGACGGGGTTCCGATCAATGGTCATTCTATGTATAGTCATCTTATGACTAAGGCTCTCATCATCGGTGCCGGCCTGGCCGGGCCGGTCACCGCCATGGCCCTGCGCCGCGCCGGGATCGACGCGGTGGTGCACGAGGCGTACGAGCGGGACGCGGTCGGCGTCGGCGCGTTCCTCACCCTCTCGGTCAACGGCGTCGACGCGCTGCGCGCGATCGGACTCGACGGCCTGGTGGCCGGGCTGGGCCACCCGACGCCCCGGATGGCGCTGCACAACCACCGGGGCCGTCGCCTCGGCGAGTTCGGCACCAGCGGCACCCGGACCCGCGGCTTCGGCAGCAGCACGGTCGGCCGCTCCGACCTCTACCGGGCGTTGCGGGACGAGGCGCTGCGCCGGGGCGTCGAGATCGTGCACGGCGCCCGGCTGGTGGACGCCGAGCCGGTCGGCTCGGGAGTGCGGGCCCGCTTCGCCGACGGCCGGGTCGCCGAGGGGGACCTGCTGGTCGGGGCGGACGGGCTGCGCTCGCGAACCCGGACGATCATCGACCCGGCGGCGCCCGCCCCCCGCTACGTGCCGCTGCTGAACGCCGGCGGGTTCGCCCGGGGGCTGCCGCTGCCCGGCGAGCGCGGGGTGATGCACATGGTCTTCGGCAGGCGGTGCTTCTTCGGCTGGATGGTGGTGGGCGAGGACGAGGTGTGGTGGTTCGCCAACCCGCCGCAGCCCACCGAGCTGACCCGCGAACAGCTCGCCGCGATCAGCCCGGAGCAGGCCCGGTCCCGGCTTCGCGAACTGCTCGCCGACGACGCCGGCCCGGCGCTGGCGATCATCGACCGGACCGAGCGGATCGAGTACGGCTGGCCGACGTACGACCTGCCGTCGGTGCCGGTCTGGCACCGGGACCGGATGGTCCTCGTCGGCGACGCGGCGCACACCGCGGCGCCGTCGTCCGGGCAGGGGGCGGCGATGGCGTTCGAGGACGCCGTCCAGCTCGCCCGCTGCCTGCGCGACCGGCCGGACGTCCCGGCGGCGTTCGAGGCGTACGAGGGGCTGCGTCGGCGGCGGGTGGAGCGGGTGGTCGCGCAGGGGAAGCGGACCAGCACGACCAAGGTGGCCGGACCGGTCGGCCGGGTGGTCCGCGACCTCGCCCTGCCGATCATCGCCCGGCAGGTGGCCCGGGACGACGGCAGGTCGCTGGCCTGGCTCTACGACCACCACATCGACTGGGACGCGCCGGTGAAGGAGTGACTCAACCGGTCGACGCGCCGTGCTCCCGGTCGTACGCGGCCCGGGCCTCGGTGATCGCCACGCGGTGCCGTTCCGCCCAGGCCGTCAGCGCGACCAGCGACTCGTAGAGCTCCAGCGCCATCGGGGTGGCGGTGTACTCCACCTTCGGTGGCACGGTCGGGTAGACCTCCCGGTGCAGCAGGCCGTCGCGTTCCAGGTTGCGCAAGGTCAGCGTGAGCATCCGCCGGCTGATCCCCTCGACCTGCCGTTCCAGCTCGGTGAAGCGGACCGGTCCCTGGCTGGCGGCGACCAGGATGCCGATGCTCCACTTCCCGCCCACCCGGTCCAGCGCCTCGCGGACGGTGCAGGCCCGGGCCTGTCCGGCCGTGATGGACACACATCTGTTCCCCTGGGACACCAAAGTGCCTCCTTCCGCTCCGGCTCATGGTCACAGACGATGACCTCGGTAACAAACCGTGCACCAAGGAGGCTTTTCCATGACGGGGACCCATCGGTGGTCGGCGCTGCTGGTGCTCTGCGCCGGCAGTCTGATGATCATCCTGGACGGCAGCATCGTCGCCGTGGCGCTGCCGACGATCCAGCGCGACCTCGGCTTCTCCACCTCGGGCCTGGCCTGGGTGGTGAACGCCTACCTGGTCGCCTTCGGCGGACTGCTGCTGCTGGGCGGACGACTCGGCGACCTGGCCGGCCGGCGGCGGGTGTTCCTCGCCGGGGTCGCGCTCTTCACCCTCGCCTCGCTGGCCTGCGTGCTGGCGGCCGGTCCGGCGACGCTCGTCGTGGCCCGCTTCCTCCAGGGCGCCGGCGGGGCGCTCGCCACCGCGGTCGGGCTCGGCATGGTCGTCGCGCTCTTCCCCGCCCCGGCCGAACGGGCCCGGGCCATCGCGGTGTTCAGCTTCACCGGGGCGGCCGGCGCCTCGCTCGGCCTGCTGGCCGGCGGCTTCCTCACCGAACTGGCCGGTTGGCGGTCGATCTTCCTGATCAACCTGCCGATCGGGCTGCTGATCGTCGCCGGGGCGCTGCGGCGGGTACCCGCCGACCGGGGCCTCGGGCTGGCGGCGGGGCTGGACCTGACCGGCACGGTGCTGGTCACCGCCGGCCTGATGGCCACCGTGGTCGCCGTCGTCGGCACCGGCGAGCACGGCTGGACCTCGCCCCGGACCCTCGGCGCCGCCGGACTGGCCGTCGCCCTGCTCGGGGGGTTCGCGTTCCGGCAGGCGGTCGCCGCCGTCCCGCTGTTGCCGCCCCGGATCCTGCGGACGCCGGACCTGGTCGCCGCCAACCTGGTGCAGTTCCTGACCGTCGCCGCGTTCTTCGGCTTCCAGTTCCTGCTGGCCCTCGACCTGCAACTGGTCCTCGGCCTCGGCCCGGCCGCCACCGGGCTGGCCTTCCTGCCCACCCCGGTGCTGATCGCGGTGGTCTCGCTCGGCCTGGCCGGCCGGCTGATCGCCCGCTTCGGCGGGCGGGCGGTGCTGCTCACCGGACTGGGGCTCGCCGTCGTCGGCTTCCTGCTGCTGGCCCGACTGCCGGTTGACGGGCACTACCCGACCGAGGTGCTCCCCGCGACGCTGGTCTTCGGCGTGGCCGGCGGGCTGGCCCTGCCGGCGGTCACCACGCTCGCCATGGCCGGCGCGGCCCCGGCCGACGCCGGACTCGCCTCGGGGCTGGCCAACACCACCCAGCAGGTCGGCGGCGCGCTCGGGCTGGCCGCGCTGGCCACCCTCGCCGCCCACCGGGCTGGCGGGCTACGCGGCGCCGGCTGGTCCGAGGTGGAGGCCCTGGCCGGCGGCTACCGGGCGGCGTTCGGCGCGGCCGCCGCGCTGGTCACGGTCGCGTTGCTGGTCGCCGTGGCCACCCTGCGCCGGGCATCCGTGCCGGCGCCCGCCCCGGCGCCCAGCCCGGCCCGCTGATCTGCCCGGCGCGGTCAGGCCGGAGCCCTGGCGGCACCCAGCACCGCGGCCAGCGCCGCCAGGGCCGCCGGATAGGCGAACGAGGGCCCGCCCGCGCCGAGCAGCTCGGTGCGGACACCGCGGTCATCCACCGGCAGCGGCACCACCCGGCCGCCCTGGCGGCGCACCACCTCCCGGTGGAACGGCAGCCCCGGGTCCTCCATCGCCAGCACCGGCCGGCCGGCGTCCCGGAGCACCGTGGTGAGCAGGACGAGGGCCTGGACGTACCCGGTGGTGACCACGATCCGCTCCGGGTCGGCCAGCACGCCCCGGGCCCGACAACGCCGAAATCGGCCCGGTCCATCGGCACGGGATTGGAGCTTGGGGGCGGGCCGCCCGCCGGCCGATAATCGGGGTCATGACCGACTCCCGTCCCGCTGCCGCGCTGCGTGCCCTGCACCGCCCCGGCGACCCGTTGATCCTGCCGAACGCCTGGGACGCCGGGTCGGCCCGGGCGGTCGCGACCGCCGGTTTCCCGGCGGTCGCCACCAGCAGCGCCGCCGTCGCCGAGTCGCTCGGCCACGCCGACGGCGAGGCCACCCCGGTCGACGAGATGCTCGACGCGGTGGCCCGGGTGGTCCGATCGGTCCCGGTCCCGGTCACCGCCGACCTGGAGCGCGGGTACGGGCTGCGCCCGGTGGAGCTGGTCGACCGGCTGCTCGCCACCGGGGCGGCCGGGCTCAACCTGGAGGACTCCGACCCGCGTACGGGGGAGCTCTGCGACGTGGACGAGCAGGCCGGGCTGCTCGCGGCCGTCCGGGCGGCGGCCGGGCCGGACCTGGTGGTCAACGCCCGGGTGGACGTCTTCGTGCGCGCTGCCGGCGACCACGCCGCGGGGTTCGACGAGGCGGTCCGCCGGGCCCGGCGCTACCGGGCGGCCGGCGCCGACTGCGTCTACCCGATCGTGCTGGCCGACCCGGAGCTGATCGGGCGGTTCGTGGCGGCGGTCGGCGGCCCGGTGAACGTGCTGCTGCGCCCCGGCACGCCCGGGGTGGCGGAGCTGGCCCGGCTCGGGGTGGCCCGGGTCAGCCTCGGCTCCGGCGTGTACGCCGCCGCCCGCCGCCGCGCCGCCGCGATGCTGACCGCGCTGGCCGCCGGCGACGACCCGTTCGCCGGCTGACCGCCGCGTCGGGTTGCCCCGGACCGGTACGGGCGGCAAGGTGGGCGGATGAGCGGGGCGGACGAGACCCGGGACGGGGTCGCACTGACCAACCTGGACCAACCGCTGCTCGCCGGCGGCGACGTCAGCAAGCGGGACCTGGTCGACTACCTGGACGGGGTGCGTGACCGGATCCTGCCCGGCCTGCGGGACCGGCCGCTCTCGGTGATCCGGCTGCTGCGCGGGCAGGACCCGTTCATGCAGAAGAACCTGCCGAAGTACACCCCGGAGTGGGTCCGCCGCACGTCGGTCTGGGCGGAGGCGTCGCGCCGGCAGGTGTCGTACGCGCTCTGCGACGACCGGCGCACCCTGCTCTGGTTCGCCAACCAGCGGGCGATCGAGTACCACCCGACGCTGGGCACGGCGAGCCACCTCGACCGTCCGACCCATCTGGTGCTCGACCTCGACCCGCCGGAGGGGGACGCGTTCGGCACGGTCGTCCGGGCCGCCGAGCTGGTCCGGCGGGCGCTCGCCGGGGTCGGCCTGACCGGAGCGGTGAAGACCAGCGGCGCGAAGGGCCTGCACGTCTTCGTGCCGGTCGTCGGGGAGACCACCGCGGAGGAGACGGCCGCGGCCACCCGGGCCCTCGCCGTGCACACCGAGCGGCTCGACCCGGCGCTGGCCACCACCGCCTTCATCCGGGAGGACCGGGGCGGCCGGGTCTTCGTCGACCCGACCCGGGCCGGCGGGGCGACGGTGGTCGCCGCGTACAGCCCCCGGATCCGGCCCGGACTGCCGGTCTCGTTCCCGGTGGCCTGGGACGACCTGCCCGCGGTGACGCCGGCCGACTTCACCGTGCGGACGGTCCCGGCGCTGGTCGCCGAGCAGGATCCGTGGGCCGCGGCGATGCCCGCGCCGCAGCGGCTCCCCGACGACCTGGTGGCCGAGGGGCGAACCATCCCGGTGGCCCGGGTGCAGGCCATGCACGAGGGCAGGCGCCGGGCCCGGGCCCGCCGGGAGGGCGGCTGAGAACCCGCCCCACCCGAACTGGTCCTCCCGGACGACCGAACCGCGCCGGCCGGGGCGCTGCCGAGGTCAGACCGGCGGGCCGGGCGGCTCGATCCCCGGCTGGCCCGCGACGCTGGCGTTGAGCGGGTCCGCGAGCAGTTTGTCGAAGGCCAGTTCGGCGGCGCCGATCAGGGGGGCGTCGCCGCCGAGCGCCGCCGCCCGCAGCCGTACGTGCTCGCGGGAGGCGGGCAGCGCCATTTCGTCCAGGCGGCGGCGGACCGTGTCCGCGCCGGCGGTGTAGACCTCGCGCAGGTAACCGCCGAACACGACGGTGTCCGGGTTGACCACGTTGACCAGGTTGGCCACGCCGAAGCCGAGCCAGTCGGCGACCTGCTGGACCGCCGCCCGGGCGGTGGGCTCGCCGTCGGCGGCCGCGTGCAGGACCTCGGCGACCGCGCCGCGCTCCGCCGGGTCCCGGCCGGCGTGCCGCAGCAGCGCCGCCTCGGCGATCTCGGTCTCCCAGCAGCCGCGTGAGCCGCACCCACAGGGCAGGCCGTCCCGGTTGACCACCATGTGGCCGACCTTGCCGCTGTGCCCCCGGTGGCCGACGACCAGCCGGCCGCCGATGATGATGCCGGCGCTGACGCCGAGGTCCCCGTGCAGGTAGATGAGGTCGTTGATGCCGGCCGCCACGCCTCGCACGTGTTCGGCGAGGCCGGCGAGGTCGGCCATGTCGGCGGCGACGAAACCCGGGCCGGCGGCGAACTCGGCCCCGAGCGCGGTGCCGAGCGTCTCGTCGGCGCCCCCGACGCGGATCCGTCCGTCGGGGTCGCGGGTGGTGTCGGTCACGGCAACCACGCCGCCCACGAACACGGCGTCCGGGGCGACGGAGCGTTCCATGTCGCGGACCATGTCGGCCAGTGGGCCGACGGCGTCGAAGGACGACATGCCGCAGGGGCGGCCGACCGCGCGCAGGTCGAGGATGCGACCGCCGAGGCCGATGCGGGCGGCACGCAGCCGGTCCGCCTCGATGGTCAGCGCGTGCGCGTAGACGCGGTCGGAGCGGGGGCTCACCACCAGCGAGGGACGCCCGGCGCGGCGGGCGGTGGTCGGCGCCTCCTCGGTGACGAGGCCGGTGGCGGCGAGGTCGGCCGCCAGCGCGCCGATGGTGCTGCGGTTGAGGCCGAGCCGGCTGGTCAGCTCGGCCCGGGAGGTCGGACCGTGCACGTGGACGTGGCGCAGCAGGGCACCGAGGTTCTGCCGGCGGATCTCCTCCTGGCTGGCGCCGGGCACCGACGGCTCGGGGAACGCCGGGTTGCGGCCGGGCCGGGGGACGCCGGACCGCACGGGTGTCGCCACGGTCGGGCCTCCTTCCGGGTCGGTCGTCGGGCGCCATGACGACGAAGGGTCCCGGAATGAGGATTCCGGGACCCGACGGTCGTTGCTAACCAGCCTGTGGTGCTTACTTGGTGAGCGGCGAGAGCTTCGGGTCGTTCGCGTACGCCTCAGCCGCGTTCGCCTTGGTGACGGCGACCGGCGGGAGCAGGTACGTGTCCACGACCTTGCTGCCGTTGTTGTAGGACTTGGTGTCGTTCACCTCGGGGGCGTTACCGGCCTGCAGGGACTTCACCATGGTGATGGTCTGCTTGACCAGGGTCCGGGTGTCCTTGTTGATCGTCATGTACTGCTCGCCAGCCATGATCGACTTGACCGACTCGACCTCGGAGTCCTGGCCGGTGACGACCGGGACGGTCTTGCCGGCACCCTTGATCGAGGTGATGATCGCGCGGCCCAGCGTGTCGTTCGGGGAGAGCACGCCGTCCAGCTCCTTGCTGCCGTAGGTCGAGGTCAGCAGCTGGTCCATGCGGGCCTGCGCACCCTCGGCCTTCCAGCCCTGGATGGCGGTCTGCTTGACGTCGGTCTGCTTCGAGGCGACGACAACGTTGCCCTTTTCGATCTCCGGCTTGAGCACGCTCATCGCGCCGTTGAAGAAGACACCGGCGTTGTTGTCGTCCGGCGAGCCGGAGAAGAGCTCGATGTTGTACGGGCCGTTCGGCTTCTTGGCCTTCATGCCGTCCAGCAGGGCCTGGCCCTGGAGCTGGCCGACCTTGAAGTTGTCGAACGCGACGTAGTAGTCGAGGTCCGGCGTGTTGGTGATCAGCCGGTCGTACGCGATGACCTTCACGCCGGCGGCGTGCGCGGCGGCGACCTGGGTCGACAGCTGCGCGGCGTCGGTCGCGCCGATGACGATGACCTTGGCGCCCTTGGTGACCATGGCGGTGATCTGCGCCTGCTGGTCGGCGACGGTGGTCGACGCGCCCGCGTACTGCACGTCGCTCTTGAAGCCGGCCTCCTTCAGGCCGTTGGTGAACAGGTCACCGGCGAGAACCCAGTTCTCGGAGGTCTTGGACGGCAGGGCGACACCGATCAGGGAGTCCGCCGCGAAGCCCTTGGCCTGGGCGCCCGAGTCGCCGGACTTTGCATCACGGCCGGAGCCGCAGGCGGTCAGAGCCAGCGCCGCGATGGCGCCAACGGCCACCGACTTGCCAATGAGATTGCGCATAACTAGGCAGTGCCCTTCTAAAGAGAGGTGATACGGGGGAGAGGTCGGTGGCCGTCAGCCGGGCACCGACGTCCGGGCGGGCTCGTGGTCCGCTGCGGACGATGACGTGGGCCTGGCGGGTGCGTCACGGCGGAACGTTCGGGTGATGCTGCCGATGACGGAGAAGCGTCCCTGGCTCTTGTTGTAGACGTCGAGCGCGACGGCCAGCAGCAGGACCAGGCCCTTGATGATCTGAACGCGGTCGGTGCCGACGCCCAGAAGCTGCAGGCCGTTGTTGAGCACGGCCATGACCAGACCACCGACGATCGAGCCGCTGATGGTGCCGATACCGCCGGAGACGGCCGCGCCACCGATGAAGACCGCGGCGATCGCGTCCAGTTCCCAGCCGTTGCCGTCCTGCGGCCCGGAGGCCGCCGAACGGGCCACGAAGATCATGCCGGCCAGTGCGGCCAGGACCGACATGTTCATCATGACGAGGAAGTTGACCCGCTTCAGCTTCACGCCGGAGAGCTCGGCTGCCCGGGAGTTGCCGCCGACCGCGTAGATGTGCCGGCCGCCCGGGGTGTTGCGGGTGTAGAAGGAGTAGGCGATGACCAGCGCCACCAGGATGATCCCGGAGACCGGGAAGCTGGTGCCGACGCGGCCGCTGGCGAAGCGCAGGGCGGCGAAGACGATCACGCCGACCATGACGGCCATCCGCAGCACCGAGATCCACATCGGGGCGGGATCGGCGTCCATCTCCCGGCGGGTCTTGCGAGACTGGAACTCGCGCCACACCACGGCCACGCACGCCGCCAGGCCGAGCAGCAGCGTCAGGTTGTTGTAGCCCGTGCTCGGCCCGACCTCGGGCAGGAACCCGGAGCCGATCACCCGGAAGCCCTCGGGCACCGGGATCGTGTTCGCGTTGCCGATGAACTGGTTGCCGCCGCGGAAGAGCAGCATGCCGGCCAGGGTGACGATGAACGCCGGCACCCCGATGTAGGCCACCCAGAAGCCCTGCCAGGCGCCGATCACCGCGCCGATCGCGAGGCCGAAGAGGATGGCGACGGGCCAGGGCAGCGACCATTCCGCCATCGACTTGGCCACCAGGATGCCGGCGATGGCGGCGACCGAACCGACCGACAGGTCGATGTGCCCGGCGACGATCACCATCAGCATGCCGATGGCCAGGATGAGGATGTACGAGTTCTGCTGGAACAGCGCGATCAGGTTGTCCGATCGCAGGGTCAGGCCGTCGGTCAGGATCTGGAACAGGACGACGATCGCGACCAGGGTGAAGATCATCCCGAACTGACGGGCGTTGGACGTGGTGCCTCCGAAGAGGTTCTTCTGCAGGTCCTTGAATCGGCTCATCGTGTCTGCATCTTCTTCGTCGAGGTCATCTGCTTCATGAGGGTCTCCGGGTCCGCGTCCTCCCGGGCGATCTCGCCGGTGATGGAGCCTTCGAACACGGTGTAGATGCGGTCGCAGAGCCCGATCAACTCAGGCAGTTCCGAGGAGATGACGACGACGCCCTTCCCCTGGTCGGCGAGCCGCTGGATGATGCCGTAGATCTCGTACTTCGCGCCCACGTCGATGCCGCGGGTCGGTTCGTCGAGGATCAGCAGGTCCGGGTCCGTGAACATCCACTTCGCCAGCACGACCTTCTGCTGGTTGCCGCCCGAGAGCTTGGAGACGCTCTCGTCGACCGTCGGGGCCTTGGTCCGCAGTTCCCTGCGGTACGCCTCGGCCGCCTGGTACTCCTCGACCTGGTCGAGGACGCCGTGGTGCGTGATCTTGGACAGCTTGGCGGCCACCGTGGACGCCTTGATGTCGTCGAGCAGGTTGAGGCCGATCGCCTTGCGGTCCTCGCTGACGTACGCGAGCCCGTGGGCGATCGCGTCCGCCACCGACTTCAGCACGATCTGCTTGCCGTCCTTGACGACCGTGCCCGACTCGTACACGCCGTACGAGCGGCCGAAGACGCTCATCGCCAGCTCGGTGCGGCCCGCACCCATCAGGCCGGCGAAGCCGACGATCTCGCCGCGGCGGACGACGAAGTTCTCGTTCTTGCAGACCTGCCGCTCGGCGGAGATCGGGTGCCGGACGTTCCAGTCGCGGACCTCGAAGAAGACCTCGCCGATCTTCGGCGTGTGGTCCGGGAACCGGCTGCTCAGCTCGCGGCCGACCATGCCCCGCACGATCCGGTCCTCGTCGACGCCGTCCGCCTTGATGTTCAAGGTCTCGACCGTCCTGCCGTCGCGCAGGATGGTGATCTCGTCGGCGATCGCCTCGATCTCGTTCAGCTTGTGCGAGATCATGATCGAGGTGATGCCGCGCGAGCGGAAGCCGCGCAGCAGGTCCAGCAGGTGCCGGGAGTCGGCCTCGTTCAGCGCGGCGGTCGGCTCGTCCAGGATGAGCAGCTTCACGTCCTTGGCGAACGCCTTGGCGATCTCCACCAGCTGCTGCTTGCCGACACCGATGTCCTTGACCAGCGTGTCCGGGTTCTCCTGCAGGCCGACCCGGGCCATCAGGTCCAGCGCCATCCGGTTCGCGGACTTCCAGTCGATCGCACCGCGCTTGCGCGGCTCGTTGCCGAGGAAGATGTTCTCGGCGATCGACATGTGCGGGATGAGTGCGAGCTCCTGGTGGATGATCACGATGCCCGCGTGCTCGCTCGCCCGGATGTCGGAGAAGCGGGTCTCTTTGCTCTGGTAGAAGATCTGACCGTCGTAGGTGCCGTACGGGTAGACCCCGCTGAGGACCTTCATCAGCGTGGACTTGCCGGCACCGTTCTCACCGCAGATGGCGTGGATCTCGCCGGCGCGCACCAACAGGTTGACGTCGGAGAGGGCCTTGACTCCGGGAAACTCTTTGGTGATGGAACGCATCTCCAAGAGGATGGGCGCGTCGTTCATCGGTCGCACCACCTCGCCAACGTCATGGATGCCTCCGGGGGGATGGCTTCAACGTTTTTGTTGTCGACGGCAACGTATTCCGGTCTGAAGGCCATTCGCAAGTGCTGGGAGGCGTACGCAGGTAACAATCCGGCAATGTTGGTGTGCGCTGCGTCACCAAGCCGTCACGCAGCCCTCACCAGCCACTGCGGCATCCCACGCCCCGTCCGCCGGGCCCCACCGGCGTGCGGGCGGCGGGGACCGGGCGCATCGTCCGGCGGTCGGGCAGACGTGTCACACGAGAAACGCCCCGGCGTTCGCCGGGGCGTTTCTCGTTCGTTTTGTTGTGCCCCCGGCAGGATTCGAACCTGCGCCACCGCCTCCGGAGGGCGGTGCTCTATCCCCTGAGCTACGGGGGCTCAGCGACCCGAGAAGAGTAGCAAACCCCCTCCGGGATCGCCCAATTGGTATCTGGCGGCCCGCGATGCGTCGCTACGGGGTGCCGAACTCCGCCCGGCACCCCTCCCGGCACCGATCGCCGGCCCGGTCGGGCGGAGCTGGTCAGGCGGCGACCAGGGCGCGGCCGCAGCTGGGCAGCGGGTGCAGGACGATTCTGCGGGGCAGCCGGCGCGGCCACTCGTTCCTCGGCCAGGAGCCGTCCACGATCAGGTGCACCGTCCGCTCCTCGGCGCCGCTCAGCCGCAGCACGAAGTCGCGGGGGAGCGGCGGGTCGACCGAGGGCGTGGTGATCATGAAGCGCACCCGGCCCCGGGACGAGACCGCGGAGACCACGTCCGCCGCCGGCATGGTGCCGCGCAGCCGTACCCGGCCGATCCAGTAGACCTCGGCGAGGTGTTCCTGGGCGGCACGGGTGATGACCGCGTACTCGCCGCGTACCCACCGCTCGACTGCGCCGACGCAGAGCCCGCAGGCACGCTCCCGGGGCTCCCGCGGACCCAACCCCCAGGCCCGCAGGTACGCCCCGACCGTGCCGGCGTCCATGGTCAGGTCGAACCGGCGCTGGATGAGGGTGGTCAGGCTCTGTCGCGTCCAGAGCTCCTCGTCCAGGCCGACCTCGTCGGGGTGGACGCCCCGCAGCACGTCGATCAGTTCGAGTTCCTGTTCGCGGCTGAGCGTTCCCGACTCGCCCTGCCGCTGTCCGCGACGGACGGCTGCCACCGCCCCGTCACCGCCGATGGTGTGGCGCCGGCACCAGCTGGTGACCGAACGCCCTGCGTCTCTGAGTGCAACCCCCACGTCCTGCGCAACGAGCCCGAATCGCAACTGGTCACGATATGTGTGGAGAAAAGTATCCAAGCAACGTAATCGGTCGGACAACCCAAACCGTTATAAAGCGGCATAACTGGACGCGTGCCCGCTGGAGACGCCGAGGCCCGCGTCGCGGACGACGCGGGCCTCGGTGCGGGACGTACGACGGGTCAGCCGCCCAGGCGCTTGAGCGCCGCCTGGAGGTTCGTGAGATCCGTCTGCTGGGTGTTCTTCATGGTCTGCGCGACCTTCAGCACGTCGTCGTCGTGACCCTCGTCGAGGATGCCCTGGATCATGTGGATCCCGCCGAGGTGGTGCCGGATCATCATCTGGAGGAAGAGCAGGTCGAACTCGTGCCCGCGCGCCTCGCTCAGCTTCGTGATCTCCGCCGGGGTGGCCATGCCGGGCATCAGCCCGTCCTTCACCGACCCGGCGCCGTCCGGCATCCAGGCCATCGCCGGCTGGTCGCCGGTCGGGTCCAGCTTCCACAACCGCAGCCAGGTCTGCATGGTGCCGATCTCACCCTGCTGACCGGTGGCGATGTCGCCACCGACCTGGCGTACCTCGGTGTCCTGGCCCTGCTGGAAGGCCATCAGCCCCATCTGCACCGCCTGGGCGTGGTGGGTGCTCATGTCCCGGGCGAAACCCGCCTCGGCCGAGTTCTGGCCCGGCCGGGTGACGGTCGGGGTGAGCAGGCCGCCCGCGTACCCGAGGAGGAGGCCGACCACGACGGCGGCGGCCAACGCCAGCGTGCCGAAGCGGCGCGCGGACCCCCGGCCGCCGTCGGCGGTGACCGGGGTCTCGTCGGGCGCGGTGTCCGTCGTGACGGGAGCAGTCATCGGTGTCCTTACTGAGTCGGCTGCTCAGGCGTCTGCTGGCCGAGGTCACGCGGCGTGGTGCCGGTCGCGGTGACGCCCTGGGCGCAGTTGGCGTTCGGGCCCTCGATGGAGGCGTTGACCCGCAGCGTCTTGATGAACTCGTCGATCCGGCTGTCGTCGGCGTTGTCCACCTTGAGCTGGTAGCCCCAGGCCTGCAGCGAGATCGGCTTGTCCAGCCCGTCGAACGGGCTGAGCATCAGCTTCTCCTTGCCCTGGACCTTGGACTTGAGCTTGGCCACCTGGTCCGCCGACAGGTCCGGGCGGTAGGTGATCCAGACCGTGCCGTGCTCCAGGCTGTGCACCGCGTGCTCGTTGGCGATCGGGGCGTCGTAGACGTCGCCCATGCAGTTCTGCCAGGCCGGGTTGTGCGGTCCGGCGACCGGCGGGAGGACGTCGTACTTGATCACGCCCTGCTGGTGCTTGCCACCCTCGACGAGCGCCTTGTCCTTCTTGCGGAAGTCGACGATGCCGCTGATCGCGTCCGCCCGCTTGTCCCACGGCTTGGAGCCCTGGATCGACGCGTACGCGCCGTAGCCGATGATGCCGGCCGCGAGTACGCCGACGGCGACGAAGAGCGCGATCGGACCCCACGAGCGGCCCTGGCTCACCTTGACCGGCGCGATCGGCTTGCGGCCCTTGCCGCCGGCGGTCTGCCGCGGGGTGCCCTTGCCGGCCCCGGCCTTGCCGCCGGACGGCTTGTCGGCAGCGGCCGGCCGGCCGGCGGCCGGCTTCTTGCCGGTGCTGACCACGGTCGGACGGCGTTCCGGGCCACCCGGGGTGCTGATGCTCATCGTTCCTCGTCAGGTCGGTCGGGCAGGGAGCCGGCGGGCAGGTTCACATGCTGGGTCGCCGCCGCGGTGCCCGAGTCTACCCCCGATAACATGGTTCGGTGACTCCCGCAGAACTCGCCGAGGTCGTCCTCTCCGCAGCCCACGCCGTCTTCATCGACCGGGGGCTGGATCCGTCCGCGCTGCCCGCGCAGACCGTCGTCGAGCGACCCCGCAACCCCGAGCACGGCGACTACGCCTCGACGCTGGCGCTGCAGCTCAGCAAGAAGGTGGGTGTGCCCCCGCGGGAGCTGGCCGCCGCCCTGGCCGAGCGGCTCGGTCGGACGCCGGGCATCAAGTCGGTGGAGATCGCCGGCCCGGGCTTCCTCAACATCCGGCTCGACGCGGCCGCCGCCGGGCAGCTCGCCAAGGTGATCGTCGAGGCCGGCCCGGAGTACGGCCGCAGCGACACCCTCGCCGGTCAGAAGATCAACCTGGAGTTCGTCTCGGCGAACCCGACCGGCCCGGTGCACATCGGCGGGGTCCGCTGGGCCGCCGTCGGCGACGCGCTCAGCCGGCTGCTCCGCGCCACCGGGGCGGAGGTCGGCACCGAGTACTACTTCAACGACGCCGGCTCCCAGATCGACCGGTTCGCCCGGTCCCTGCTCGCCGCCGCCAAGGGCGAGCCGGCCCCGGAGGACGGCTACGGCGGGGCGTACCTCGCGGAGATCGCCGACGAGGTGGTCGAGCGCCGGCCGGACGTGCGGGAAAAGGACGACGCGGCCGCTCAGGAGGTGTTCCGGGTCGAGGGCGTCGCGCTGATGTTCGACGAGATCCGCTCCTCGCTGCGGCAGTTCGGGGTCGAGTTCGACACCTACTTCAACGAGAAGGACCTGCACGACCGGGGCGAGCTGGACCTCGCCCTCAACCGGCTGCGCGAGCAGGGGCACGTCTACGAGGCCGACGGCGCGACCTGGCTGCGCACCACCGACTTCGGCGACGACAAGGACCGGGTGCTGCGCAAGTCCAACGGCGAGTGGACCTACTTCGCCGCCGACTGCGCGTACTACCTCGACAAGCGCGAGCGCGGCTTCGAGCGCGTCGTGATCATGCTGGGTGCCGACCATCACGGCTACCTCGGCCGGATGAAGGCGATGGCCGCCTGCTTCGGCGACGACCCGGAGCGCAACCTGGAGATCCTCATCGGCCAGCTGGTCAACCTGGTCCGGGACGGCGTCCCGGTGCGGATGAGCAAGCGGGCCGGCACCGTGGTCACCCTGGAGGACCTGGTCGACGCGATCGGGGTGGACGCCGCCCGGTACGCGCTCGCCCGCTACTCCAGCGACTCGCCGATCGACATCGACGTCGAGCTGTGGACCCGGGCCACCCGCGACAACCCGATCTACTACGTGCAGTACGTCGCGGCGCGGACGGCCGGCGTGGCCCGCAATGCCGCCGAGGTCGGCCTGACCCGGGGCGACGCCGACGACTTCCGGCCCGAGCTGCTGGCCCACGAGAAGGAGAACGAGCTGCTCAAGGCGCTCGCCGAGTTCCCCGCCGTGGTCGCCACCGCCGCCGAGCTGCGCCAGCCGCACCGGGTGGCCCACTACCTCGAGGAGAGCGTGGCGCAGTCGTACCACCGGTTCTACGACAACTGCCGGGTGCTGCCCCAGGGCGATGAGGAGATCACCGACCAGCACCGGGCCCGGCTCTGGCTCAACGACGCCACCCGCACGGTGATCGCCAACGGCCTGCACCTGCTCGGCGTCTCGGCCCCCGAGAGGATGTAGCTTCCCCATGCGTGCTCATGAGGCCGGTGCCCTGCACGGTGACATCGGCAGCCGGCCACCCTGGCTGCGTCCGCCGGGCGAGGTCAACGCCCTGGTGCCGCAGCTCTGGCCGCGCAACGTCACCCGGGCCGCCGACGGCGCGCTCGCCGTCGCGGGGCTCGGCGTCCGCGACCTCGCCGCGGAGTACGGCACCCCGGTGTACGTGCTGGACGAGGACGACCTGCGGTCGCGCTGCCGGGAGTTCCGGGCCGCCTTCCCGGACGCCGACGTCTACTACGCCGGCAAGGCGTTCCTCTGCCGGGCGGTGGTCCGGATGATCGCCGAGGAGGGCATGTTCCTCGACGTCTGCACCGGCGGCGAGCTGGCCACCGCACTGTCGGCCGGGATGCCGCCGGAGCGGATCGGCTTCCACGGCAACAACAAGTCCGTGGCCGAGCTGGGCCGGGCGCTGGACGCCGGGGTGGGCCGGATCATCCTCGACTCGTTCGCCGAGATCGACCGGCTCACCGCGCTGGCCCGCGCGCGGGGGGTACGCCCCAGGGTGCTGATCCGGGTCACCGTCGGCGTGGAGGCGCACACCCACGAGTTCATCGCCACCGCGCACGAGGACCAGAAGTTCGGCTTCTCCCTCGCCGGCGGGGCGGCGGCCGCCGCCGCGTTCCAGGTCATCGACGAGGACGTGCTGGAGCTGCGCGGGCTGCACTCGCACATCGGCTCGCAGATCTTCGACGCCAACGGCTTCGAGGTCTCCGCCCGCCGGGTGCTCGGCCTCCAGGCGCAGATCCGCGACGCCCGCGGGGTGGAGCTGCCCGAGCTGGACCTGGGCGGCGGCTTCGGCATCGCGTACACCACCCAGGACGACCCGGCTTCCCCGCCCGACCTGGCCAAGCGGCTCCGCAAGATCGTGGACGGGGAGTGCGCGGCCGAGCAGCTGGCCGTGCCGCACCTCTCCATCGAGCCCGGCCGGGCCATCGTCGGGCCCGCCGTCTTCACCCTCTACGAGGTCGGCACGGTCAAGGACGTCGATGGCATCCGGACGTACGTGAGCGTGGACGGCGGGATGAGCGACAACATCCGGACCGCGCTCTACGACGCGTCGTACTCGGCGACGATGGCGAACCGGGCCTCGACGGCGGAGCCGATGCTCGCCCGCGTGGTGGGAAAGCACTGTGAGTCCGGGGACATCGTGGTGAAGGATGAATTCCTGCCCGCCGACGTGCAGCCCGGAGATCTTGTCGCGGTGCCCGGCACCGGGGCCTACTGCCGGAGCATGGCCAGCAACTACAACCATGTCCCGCGGCCCCCGGTCGTCGCCGTCCGCGACGGCCGGGCCCGTCTGGTCGTTCGACGGGAGACCGAAGAGGACCTGCTCGCATTGGATGTCGGATGAGCTCACCTGTGCGCCTGGCGCTGCTCGGCTGCGGCACCGTCGGCAGCAACGTGGTGCGGCTGCTGCACGAGCAGTCGGCCGACCTCGCCGCCCGGATCGGCGCCCCGCTGGAGATCGCCGGCATCGCCGTCCGCCGGCTCGGCCGGGACCGCGGCGACCTGCCCGTCGACCCCGCCCTCTTCACCACCGACCCGCTCGGCCTGATCAAGCGGGACGACGTCGACATCGTGGTGGAGGTCGTCGGCGGCATCGAGCCGGCCCGGGGCTGGCTGGTCGAGGCGTTGCGCGCCGGCAAGAGCGTGGTCACCGCCAACAAGGCGCTGCTCGCCGAGGACGGCGCGACGCTGCACGACGCGGCCGCCGAGGGCGGGGCCGACCTCTACTACGAGGCGTCCGTCGCGGGTGCGATCCCGCTGCTGCGCCCGCTGCGCGAGTCGCTGCACGGCGACCGGATCAACCGGGTCACCGGCATCGTCAACGGCACCACCAACTTCATCCTCTCCGCGATGGACGCCACCGGCGCCGGCTTCGCCGAGGCCCTGGAGGAGGCCACCGAGCTCGGGTACGCCGAGGCGGACCCGACGGCCGACGTGGAGGGCTTCGACGCCGCCGCCAAGGCCGCCATCCTCGCGTCGCTGGCGTTCCACACCAGGGTCGGCGCCGCCGACGTGCACCGCGAGGGCATCACCGAGGTGACCGCCGCCGACGTGGCCAGCGCCAAGGCGATGGGCTGCACCATCAAGCTGCTCTGCATCGCCGCCCGGGGCGCGGACGCCGCCGGCCGGGAGTCGGTCAGCGTCCGGGTGCACCCGGCGATGATCCCGCTCAGCCACCCGCTGGCCGGCGTCGGCGACGCGTTCAACGCGGTCTTCGTCGAGGCGGAGGCGGCCGGGCAGCTGATGTTCTACGGCCGTGGGGCGGGCGGCGCGCCGACCGCCAGCGCCGTCCTCGGCGACCTGGTGGCCGTGGCCCGCAACCGGCTCGCCGGGGTGCACGCGGCCAGCGAGTCGGCGTACGCGGACCTGGCCGTGCGGCCGATGGGGGAGGCGCTGACCCGCTACCACATCAGCCTCGACGTGGCCGACCGTCCCGGTGTGCTGGAGGCGGTGGCCGGGGTGTTCGCCCGGCACGAGGTCTCCATCGCCACGGTGCGGCAGGGCCCGGCGGGCGGCGGCCCGGCCGGCCGGGGCCAGGACGCCGAGCTGGTCATCGTCACGCACGTGGCGCCGGACGCCGCGCTCGCGGCCACCGTCCGCGCGCTGCGCGGGCTGGAGATCGTCCGCTCGGTGACGAGCGTGCTGCGGGTCGAGGGCGGCCAGTAGGCCATGTCCCGTCAGGTGGTTGAGGGCGGGTGCGCCGGGCGGCGGCCCGGGACGCTGGTCCAGGCTTGACGGGCGACAGGGCCGGTAGAGGCGAGGAGAGCGACATGTGGCGGGGTCTGATCGAGACGTACCGGGACCGGCTGCCGGTCACCGACGCCACCCCGGTCGTCACCCTGCACGAGGGGAACACCCCGCTGCTGCCGGCGCCGGTGCTCTCCACCCGGCTCGGCGCGGACGTCTGGCTCAAGGTCGAGGGGGCCAACCCGACCGGCTCGTTCAAGGACCGCGGCATGACCCTCGCGGTCTCCAAGGCGGTCGAGGCCGGTGACAAGGCGATCATCTGCGCCTCCACTGGCAACACCAGCGCCTCCGCCGCCGCCTACGCGGCCCGCGCCGGGATCACCTGCGCCGTGCTGGTACCGCAGGGCAAGATCGCGCTGGGCAAGCTGGCCCAGGCGCTGGTGCACGGCGCCAAGCTGCTCCAGGTCCAGGGCAACTTCGACGACTGCCTGGCGTTGGCCGGGAAGCTCGCCCAGGACTACCCGGTGGCCCTGGTCAACTCGGTGAACATCGACCGGTTGCACGGGCAGAAGACCGCCGCCTTCGAGATCGTCGAGGCGCTCGGCGACGCCCCCGACATCCACTGCCTGCCGGTGGGCAACGCCGGCAACGTCTCCGCGTACTGGATGGGCTACTCGGAGGAGCTGCGCGACGGCAACGCCACGAGGGCTCCGAAGATGTACGGCTTCCAGGCGGCCGGCGCGGCGCCCATCGTCACCGGGCAGGTGGTGCCGGAGCCGTCCACCATCGCCACCGCCATCCGGATCGGCAACCCGGCGAGCTGGAGCAAGGCGGTCGACGCCCGGGACGCCTCGGACGGCCTGATCGCCGCGGTGACCGACCGGGAGATCCTGTCGGCGTACCGGCTGCTGGCCCGGGAGGTCGGCGTCTTCGTCGAGCTGGGCAGCGCGGCCAGCGTTGCCGGGCTGCTCCAGCAGGCGGCGGCCGGCCGGGTCCCGCCCGGCTCCACGGTGGTCTGCACGGTCACCGGCCACGGCCTCAAGGACCCCGAGTGGGCCATCTCCACCGCGCCGGCCCCCGTCACCATCGCCAACGACCCCCTCGCCGCCGCCCGCTCCCTCGACCTCGCCTGACCCACCCCGCCGCGTCGCCGCGGGGGTGGGTGGGGGAGGGGATGATCGGTCGGGCAGACTTTGCCCACCCCGCAACCCTTCCTCAAAAGTGAGCCACGCCGATGTCGCTGCTCGCCAGATTCAGCCTCGCCAACCGGGGGCTGGTGCTCCTCATCGCGCTGGTGACCACGGCGTTCGGGGCGTACGCCGTGCCGTCGCTGAAGCAGCAGCTGCTGCCGTCGCTGGAGTTCCCCGCCGCGTTCATCGTGGCGGCGTACCCGGGCGCCGCGCCGGAGATCGTCGAGTCCCAGGTCACCGAACCGATCGAGAGCAGCCTCCAGGGCATCCCGGGGCTGGACAAGGTCACCTCCACCTCCCGCGAGGGCTCCACCACCATCCAGGTGCAGTACGAGTTCGGCACCGACCTGGACGACGTGGTGAACAAGATGCAGACCGCGCTGAACCGGATCGACGCCCAGCTGCCCCAGGGGGTGGACCCGCAAGTCCTCGCCGGCAGCACCGACGACCTGCCCGCCGTGGTGGTCGCCGCGACCGGTGCCGACGACGAGCGGGCCCTCGCGGAGAAGCTGCGCCAGACCGTCGTACCGGAGCTGGAAGGCCTGGACGGGGTCCGCACGGTCGCGGTGACCGGCACCCGCGACCAGGTCGTCCTGATCACCCCAGACCCGGCGAAGCTGGCGGCGGCCCGGCTGGCGCCTACCGCGATCGCCCAGGCGCTGAAGACCAACGGCGTCGCGGTGCCGGCCGGCGCGGTCGCCGACGGGAGCCGGTCGCTTCCCGTCCAGGTCGGCACCCCGGTCCGGACGGTCGAGGACCTGCGCGGCATCGTCCTGGCCACCGCCCCCGCCCTGCCGGTCCGCCTCGGCGACGTGGCGCGGGTCGAGCAGCAGCTCGCCCCGGCCACCGCGATCACCCGGACCAACGGCAAGCTCAGCCTGGGCATCGCCGTCACCGCCAGTCCCGACGGCAACGCCGTGGCGATCTCCCACGAGATCCGGGACCGGCTCGACGACCTGAAGGCGGCCTCCGGCGCGGACCTGACCGTCGTCTTCGACCAGGCCCCGTTCGTCGAGCGGTCCATCGACAGCCTGACCACCGAGGGCCTGCTCGGCCTGCTGATGGCGGTGGTGGTGATCCTGGTCTTCCTGCTGTCCGTCCGCTCCACGCTGGTCACCGCGGTCTCCATCCCGCTGTCGGTGCTGGTCGCGCTGATCGCGCTCTGGGCCGGCGACTACTCGCTCAACCTGCTCACCCTCGGCGCGCTGACCATCGCCGTCGGCCGGGTGGTCGACGACTCCATCGTGGTGCTGGAAAACATCAAGCGGCACCTGGAGTACGGCGAGCCGAAGCGGGAAGCCATCCTCGGCGCGGTCCGCGAGGTGGCCGGGGCGGTGACCGCCTCCACGCTCACCACGGTCGCCGTCTTCGCGCCGATCGCGCTGGTGGGCGGCTTCATCGGGCAGCTCTTCGCGCCGTTCGCGATCACCGTGACGGTCGCCCTGGTCGCCTCCCTGCTGGTCTCGCTCACCGTGATCCGGGTGCTCGCCTACGGGTTCCTGAAGCCGCGCCGGGGCGGCGCGGACGACGCGGCGGCGCGCCGCGCCGCCGAGGAGAAGGAGCTGCGCAGCCCGCTGCAGCGGGCGTACCTGCCGGCGATCGGGTTCGCCACCCGGTCCCGGAAGACCCGCTGGATCACCGTCGGGTTGGGGCTGCTCGTGCTGCTCGGCACCTTCGGGCTCGCGCAGAAGCTGGAGACCAACTTCCTGGACGACTCCGGCCAGGACACCCTGAACATCACCCAGGAGCTGCCGGCCGGCACCGGCCTGGCCGGCACCGACCAGGCGGCCGCGAAGGTCGAGGCGGTGCTGGCGCGTACCGAGGGCGTGCGGACGTACCAGGTGAGCGCGGGCGGCAGCGACCAGCCGTGGGCGGGCGGCGGTGGCAACAACACCGCCACCTTCTCGGTCGCGCTCGACGCGGGCACCGACGCGGCGAAGGTCAAGCGGACCCTGCGCGGGGAGTTCGACGCCCTCGGCCCCGACGCCGGCGAGCTGAGCTTCGGCGCCGGGCAGAGCACCTCCGCCAACCAGCTCGAGGTGGTCGTGCAGGCCGCCGACGCCGAGGCGCTTACCCGGGCCGCCGAGGCCGCCCGCGACGCGATGGCCGGCACGCCGGGGGTCGAGGACGTCTCCACCAGCCTGGCCGAGCGGGTGCCCCGGATCGAGGTCACCGTCGACCGCGTCGCCGCGGCCCGCGCCGGGCTGACCGAGGCGGCGGTGGGGCAGCTCGTCGCCCAGGCATATCGGGGCGCGCCGCTGGGCCAGGTCAGCCTCGACGGGGCGCAGCAGGACGTGGTGCTGAGCACCGGGGCCCGCCCGCCGGTGAGCGTGGCCGAGCTGCGGGCGCTGCCGGTCGGCCGGGTCAGGCTGGACGACGTCGCCGACGTCAACCAGGTCGAGGGGCCGCAGCAGGTCACCCGGATCGACGGTGAGCGCAGCGTCTCCGTCACCGGTACGGCCACCGGCTCCAACCTGGGCGCCACCACCCAGGAGCTGCAGAAGCGGCTGGACGCGCTGGACGTACCCGGCGCGACGTTCACCGTGGGTGGGGTCAGCGCGGACCAGAAGGAGGCCTTCGCCGACCTGGGGCTGGCCGTGCTGGCCGCGATCGCGATCGTCTTCCTGATCATGGTGGGCACGTTCCGCAGCCTGACCCAGGCGCTGATCCTGCTGATCTCCATCCCGTTCGCCGCCACCGGCGCGATCGGGCTGCTGCTGGCCACCGGGACGCCGCTGGGCGTGCCGGCGCTGATCGGCGTCCTGATGCTGGTCGGCATCGTGGTCACCAACGCGATCGTGCTGCTCGACCTGATCAACCAGTACCGGGCCCAGGGGAGGGGCGTGACCGAGGCGGTCGTCGAGGGGGGTCGGCGCCGGCTGCGCCCGATCCTGATGACCGCGGTCGCCACCATCTTCGCGCTGCTGCCGATGGCCTTCGGGCTCACCGGCGAGGGCGGCTTCATCTCGCAGCCCCTCGCGGTGGTGGTGATCGGCGGCCTGCTCAGCTCGACGCTGCTGACCCTGATCCTGGTGCCGACGCTGTACACGATGGTGGAGCGCACCAAGGAGTCGCTGCGGGAGCGGCGGGCACGCCGTACCGGTGGCACCGAAGTAGGCGGGCCGGCTCCGGACGTGGCCCCGGCCACCGACGGGGCCGTCGCCGACGACCAGCGGGCGGGGGCCGGGGCGGACGCGCCGGCCCGGCGACCGTCGGCGGCGTTGATCGGCGGAACGGACCAGTTCGAGGTGCTGCGTCTGCCGAAGAGCCGCCGGTCGCCGCTGCCGCCCACCGATTGAGCGGGTGACCTGGAGACGCCCCCGGCAGGCCAGCCTGCCGGGGGCGTCGCCGTGTCCGGGTCCGGCGGGTGGATCACCCCCTGTGGCGACCTGCGTCGAATGTGTGACGCTGTGCCGTCGGTGGGTTGTTGCATACTGAGTATCGGATCGCTCCGGGTGGGGCGACCGTCCGGAGCGGGGGCGGGGGCCATGGCGGAAGGTGCGGGCCGATGGGGCCGGCGGGCCGTGCTGCGCCGTACCGCCCTGCTGGCCGGTGGCGCCGCGCTGGGCGCCGCCGCCACCTCCCAGACCAGCCGGATCGCCGACCGGCGGCTCCCGCTCGCCGGCGGCCCGGCCAGCGCCACCCTCGGCAGCGGGCACCAGCAGGTCGGCTCCGGCGCGGTCGAGGTCATCTGGGGGGTACGCACCACCGACCGGCTGGTCGCGCTCACCTTCGACGACGGCCCGCTGCCACAGTGGACGCCGATGGTGCTGGACGCGCTGGACCGGCTCGCCGTGCCGGCGACGTTCTTCCTGGTCGGGGCGCGGGTCCGGGAGCACGCCGCGCTGCTGCGTGGCCGGCTGGGCCGGCACGAGGTGGGCAACCACAGCTGGGCCCACCACGATCTGGCCCGGCTCGACGCGCACGCCGCCTACGACGACCTGCGGCGCAGCCACGACGCGATCGCCGAGGTGGCCGGGGTGGCGCCCCGGCTGGTCCGACCGCCATGGGGGCACCTCGGCGGGGCGGTGCTGCACGCCGCCGCCCGGCTCGACTACCGGCTGGTGCTCTGGACGCTGCAGATGGTCGAGGGCGAGTTCCCGCACGACCCGGCCGGCCACGCCCGGCGGATCGTCGCCGACGTGCAGCCCGGCACCATCCTGCTCGGCCACGACGTGGGGACGGAGCGGCGGTTGGTCGCGCTCCGCGGGCTGCCCGACATGATCACCGGACTGCGCGCCCGCGGCTACACCTTCGTGACGGTCTCCCAGCTGCTCGGTCACGCCACGGTCGTCTGACCGGCCCGATAGGGTTCCGGCGTGTCACCCACGCTCGCGGTCCTCGTCCGCAACCGCGACTTCCGCAACCTCTTCCTCGCCGAGCTGGTGGTCTTCGGAGCCGACTGGTTCGTCATGGTGCCCCTGCTGGTGCTCCTGCCCCAGCTGACCGGCAGCGGGGTATGGGGCGCGCTGGTGCTCGCCGTGGACACCGGCACGGTGGCGCTGCTGCTGCCGTACACCGGCACCATCGCGGACCGGTTCGACCGCCGGAAGATCATGATGGTGGCCAACGTCGCCGCCCTGGTCGGCGTCCTGCTGCTGCTCGGCGTCCACAGCGCCGGCACGGCGTGGCTGGCGATGGTGGCGATCGGTGCCGTCGCGGTGGCGAAGGCCTTCTACTCGCCGGCCGCCCAGGCCGCCCTGCCCAACGTGCTCGACCCCGACGATCTCGCCGCCGGCAACGCCGTCGCCGGTTCCGCCTGGGGCACCATGACGGTCGTCGGCGCATCGCTCGGCGGCATGCTGAGCGCGGCCGCCGGCCCGTACGCCTGCTTCTGGGTGGCGGCGGTCGGCCTGGCGCTCGCGGCGTGCCTGGCCGCGCTGATCCGCCGGCCGTTGCAGTCCGCCCGCGAGCCCGGCGGCCCGGTGCAGCGCACCTGGCCGGCGATCCGCGAGGCGCTGCGCTACATCGGCCACCGGCCCCGGGTGCTGGCGCTGGTCACCGTGAAGTCGGCGGTCGGGCTTGGCAACGGGGTGCTGACCGTGTTTCCGCTGCTCGCCGGCGTGTACGGGGTCGGCGCGGTCGGCACCGGCCTGCTCTTCGCCTCACGGGGCGCGGGCGCCCTGGTCGGGCCGATCCTGATGCGGCGGGTGCTCACCAAGCGCGCCTGGCTGCTGCCGGGCCTGGCCCTGTCGATGTCCCTGTACGGCGTGGCCTATCTGGGCGCCTCGGCGGTCAGCTGGTTCCCGCTGGTGCTGGTGCTGGTCTTCCTCGCCCACTTCGGCGGCGGCAGCAACTGGGTGCTGTCCAACTACGCCCTCCAGGGCGAGGTGCCGGACCGCCTGCGCGGCCGGGTGTTCGCCACCGACATGATGCTGGCGACGCTGGCCATCTCGGTCAGCCAGCTGGTGGTGGCCCTGGTGGTGGACACCGTGAACGAGCGGACGGTGCTGGCGGGCTGTGGCCTGGTCACCCTGGTGTACGCGCTCGGCTGGCGACTGGCCACCCGGCGGCTCTCCCTCACCGATCCGGCGACCGAGCCGGAGTCCACCCCCGCCTCCTGACCGCTCCGGCCCGCCGCCCCGGGTCAGTCGCGGTCGGTGCCCGCCGACGCCGGGGCGGGGACGTCCGGCCCGCCCCACTGCTGCGGCGCCGGGTCACCGGCCCCCGGCTGCCAGCCGCTCCACGGGGTCGCCGGCGCGGCCGTCGCCCGCCGTCCGGCGAGGACGGCGGCGACGAGCAGGCCCAGCCCGGCCGGGTGCAGCAGCGCACCCAGCGGCCCGATCACCAGGGTCAGCCGGCTCGCCTGGACGGCGCTCCAGCCGCCGGCGACCAGGTGGGGCAGCGCCAGCACCCAGGCCAGGTTGAGCAACGCCCCGAGCAGGAGCACCGCCGTTCCGGCGAACAACAGCCCCCGTGGGCCGCGGGGCAGCCGCCGGTTCACCAGCGCCAGCACGAGGCCGGTCGCCAGCACGAGCAGGGTGGGGAGCTGGGCGAGCAGCTGCCAACCCGAGTAACCCAGAAACCGCATGTGGCCTCCCGCCGTCGGTGGATCGGCGTCAGGCTAATGGAATCGCGCGATTCCCATGGGTCGGGCGGTCCGCCGTGATGTCGGTCCCGAGCCATAGCATGAGCCGGTGCCGACGACTTTCACCTCCGGTCCCGTCCGGGTCCGGGTGCCCGCGACCAGCGCGAACCTGGGCCCGGGTTTCGACGCGCTCGGCCTGGCCCTCGGGCTGTACGACGACGTGGCGGCCGAGGTGACCCCGGGCGGCGTCCGCGTGACGGTGACCGGTGAGGGCGCCGGTGAGCTGCCCGAGGGCGAGCGGCACCTGGTCGCCACGGCCATGCGGGCCGCCTTCGACGTACTGGGCGGGCAGCCGCCGGGCCTCGCGCTGGAGTGCGTCAACCGGATCCCGCAGGCCCGCGGCCTGGGCTCTTCCTCGGCGGCCATCGTCGCGGGTGTGCTGCTGGCCCGCGCGCTGGTCGCCGACGGTGCCGAGCGGCTCGACGACGACGCGGTGCTGCGGCTGGCCGCCGAGCTCGAGGGGCACCCCGACAACGTGGCGCCCTGCCTGCGTGGCGGCTTCACCATCGCCTGGACCGAGCCGTCCGGGGCACGTGCGGTGTCGCTGGCGGTCGCCGACGGCGTCCGGCCGACCGTCTTGGTGCCCGCGCAACGCGGCTTGACGGCCACCGCCCGGGCGGCGCTGCCGGCCACCGTGCCGCACGCCGACGCCGCGCTGAACGCCGGCCGGGCGGCGCTGCTGGTGCACGCGCTGACCGTGGCGCCGGCGCTGTTGCTGCCGGCCACCGTCGACCGGCTGCACCAGGAATACCGCGCCGAGGGGATGCCGGGGACGGCGACGCTGGTCAGCGCCCTGCGTGGGGTCGGTGTGGCGGCTGTGGTCAGTGGGGCCGGGCCGACCGTGCTGGCCCTGACCGAGGTGTCGGAGGGCTTCGACCCGGGAACAGACTGGCGGCTCTGGCAGTTGCCGATAGACGTCAGCGGTGCACGGGTTGCCCGGGGTAGACTTGGACACGCCGAGCGGGACCCTGTTGCCGCAGGTCGTAAGAGTTGATTACGCTCTAGACTCAGCACAGCCGCGAAGCATGCGATCTCCTGCGGGTCGGCGCACCCCCGAAGCTCTCGGCGGTCAGCCCGTCACCCCTGCCAAGGCCCACGCCGCACCGCAGTTTCCACAGGTCGCCGCAGACGGCGAGACCTGCTCACCGACGTTGGTGAGTCGGGAAACCGACCGGCTGCTGTGTCACAGACTCCCGCGACGCGTCAATGCGAGGCGGGTGCACCGAGGCCGCCCGGCCACCTGGTTTTCGACTCCGGGCAGTCCCGGCCTATCGAGGGAAGGAATCCATTGAGCGACACCACCGACGTGACGTCGGATGTTTCCAACGTCGCTGGCGATGCCACCACCGCCGCCCCCACACGCCGTCGGCGCAGCGGTACCGGCCTGTCGGCGATGCTGCTGCCGGAGCTGCAGAGCCTGGCCGCGTCGCTCGGTATCTCGGGTACGGCTCGCATGCGTAAGGGCGAGCTGATCAGCGCGATCACCGAGCGGCAGGGCGGCGCCGCCGCCGGGACCCCTCGACCGCGGGCCGAGGTCGCTGCTGCGGCCGCTCCCGCCCGGGAAGAGGTGCACGCCGAGGTGCGGGAGGAGCGGGCCGACACCGAGCGCCGCCCCGCCGAGCAGGCTCCGGCGGCCGAGGCGACCGAGGGTCGCACCCGGACCCGTCGTGGCCGAGCCGCGACGACGACCGAGGCGCGCACCGAGGAGGTTCCGGCCGAGACCGGCGAGCGGGTCGAGCGCGGCGAGGGCCGCGGCGGTCGCGAGCGCGGTGCCGAGCGGACCGAGCGCGGTGCCGAGCGGACCGAGCGCGGTGCCGAGCGGACCGAGCGCGGTGCCGAGCGGACCGAGCGCGGTGCCGAGCGGACCGAGCGTGGCGGCGAGCGTGCCGAGCGGACCGAGCGCGGTGCCGAGCGGACCGAGCGGACCGAGCGCGGTGCCGAGCGGACCGAGCGCGGTGCCGAGCGCGGCGGCGAGCGGGGCGGTGACCGGACCGAGCGCGGTGAGCGCGGGGGCGACCGGGCCGAGCGCAACGAGCGGGGCGAGCGCGCCGAGCGGGGCGACCGTAACGAGCGCAACGACCGGGGCGACCGCAACGACCGTAACGACCGTGGCCCGCGGGCCGAGCGGGACAACGACTCCGACGACGACGGCGAGGGCGGCGGCCGGCGCGGCCGGCGCAGCCGGTTCCGGGACCGTCGACGCGGCCGGGGCGACCGGGTCGACGGCGGCGGCGACAGTGGCGGCCGCGAGCCGCAGGTCAGCGAGGACGACGTGCTCGTCCCGGTGGCCGGCATCATCGACGTGCTCGACAACTACGCCTTCGTCCGGACCACCGGCTACCTGGCCGGCCCGAACGACGTCTACGTCTCGATGTCCCAGATCAAGAAGTACGGCCTGCGCCGCGGTGACGCCATCACGGGCGCCGTGCGGGCCGCCCGGGACACGCGGGACGGCGAGCAGCGTCGCGACAAGTACAACCCGCTGGTCCGGCTGGACACCATCAACGGGATGGAGCCGGAGGAGGCGCGGCGTCGGCCGGAGTTCTACAAGCTGACTCCGCTGTACCCGCAGGAGCGGCTGCGGCTGGAGACCGAGCCGCACATCCTCACCACCCGGGTGATCGACCTGGTCATGCCGATCGGTAAGGGCCAGCGGGCGCTGATCGTGTCGCCGCCGAAGGCGGGTAAGACGATGGTGCTGCAGGCGATCGCGAACGCGATCACCCGCAACAACCCGGAGTGCCACCTGATGGTGGTGCTGGTCGACGAGCGGCCGGAAGAGGTCACCGACATGACCCGGTCGGTGAAGGGCGAGGTCATCGCGGCCACGTTCGACCGTCCGCCGCAGGACCACACCACGGTGGCGGAGCTGGCGATCGAGCGGGCGAAGCGTCTGGTCGAGCTGGGACACGACGTCGTCGTGCTGCTCGACTCGGTGACCCGGCTCGGTCGGTCGTACAACCTGGCGGCGCCGGCCAGCGGCCGGATCATGTCGGGTGGTATCGACTCCACCGCGCTCTACCCGCCGAAGCGGTTCCTCGGTGCGGCCCGCAACATCGAGAACGGTGGCTCGCTGACCATCCTCGCCACCGCGCTGGTGGAGACCGGGTCCATGGCGGACACGGTCATCTTCGAGGAGTTCAAGGGCACCGGTAACGCCGAGCTCAAGCTGGACCGGAAGATCGCCGACAAGCGGGTCTTCCCGGCGATCGACATCAACCCCTCCGGCACCCGCAAGGAGGAGGTCCTGCTCGCGCCGGAGGAGCTGGCGATCATCCACAAGCTCCGGAAGGTGCTCCACTCGCTGGATTCGCAGGCGGCGCTGGACCTGCTGCTGGACCGGCTCAAGCAGTCCCGGACCAACATCGAGTTCCTGATGCAGATCGCGAAGTCCACGCCGGGGGAGTGACACCAGCCCGGTAGGAGCGATGAGAAGGGCACGGCCTTGCGGCCGTGCCCTTCTCCGCGTCCGGGCCGCCGAGATGCGGCGGCCCGATGGCACGCGCGGGTCCGCCGCCGAGCGGCCCCACTGTGGATCGTCTCGGGCCTGAACCGGCAGGGCGACACCGGCGGCGGCCGGTCAGAAGTCGCCCTCGGCGACCTGGAACACGGTCAGGCCGAGCGACCGCCACATCCGTACCACCTGCATCCGGTCGTCGAAGACGCCGACCACCCGGTACCGCTCCCTGATCTCCCGTTCGTAGATCTCCCGCTTGACGATCGCGTCCTTGCGGTGGTCGCCGATCGCCCGCAGGTGCAGCACCAGGTAGGGGATCCGGACGTGCCGGGCCAGCCAGGCCTCCGTGTCGGCCCGGGCCGAGGCGTCCCGCCCGGAGCAGAAGACCACCCCGTGGCCGGCGGTGTGCATCGCCCGCACCGCCGCGATCACCGCCTCGTTCGGTGCGTCCTCGCCCACCCGGGCCATGTCGTACGGGCTGCGGGAGACGTTCAGCGCCACCGTGCCGTCGATGTCCACCAGCACGATCGCCGGCGGCTCGGGGTGGGGCGGGTGGACCGCGGCCGGCGTGCCCGTGCGGGCCGTCGGCACCGGCAGCGGCAGCGGGCGGTTGGCCAGGTAGCGGTCGTGCAGCCGGCGGATCGCCGCCTCGCCGACCCGGTCGGACTCCGGCCGCTCGGCGTCCCGGCGCAGGCACTCCTCCAGCGGTACGTCGGTGAAGTCGTGCACCTCGAACGCGGCGCCGAACCGCTCGGCCAGCTCCGCCCAGTCCCGCAGCGTCCGGGCCCGCAGGTTGGTGTCGTCCACGCAGACGCTCACCCGGGCCGCCAGGAGCGCCTCCACCTGGGCCCGCTGGGCCTTGGTGACCTGCCCCTCGGCCCACTGGGTGAAGAGTCGCTCGCCGTGCATCATCCGGCGCAGGTCGTCCCGGTTGACCCGGACCACACCGGGCTGGAGCCGGCGGGCGAAGGTCGTCTTGCCGGAGGCCGGCAGGCCCCGGGTCGCGATCAGGCGAAACATCCCTCCCACCCCCGGTTCGTCCGGTCCCGGTCCCGCGCCGGGGTCTCACGGTACGACCTGGCGAATGCCCGCGGGCGGGGCGGGAATGCGTACGGAGAGGCGAGCGTTACGCCTGCCGGACCACGTGTGCGGCCCGCTCGCCGGGTCGGCCGACGCCCATGGCACACTGGTCAATCGGCCACCGGTTCCGGTTCACGCCCGAGCCCGTCGTGTACGACGGGGAGAGATCGACGGCGACCCGGCGACCATCCACGAAAGGACCGAGGCGACATGAAGCCCAACATCCACCCGGAGTACGTGACCACCGAGGTTACCTGTTCCTGCGGTAACGTCTTCACGACCCGCAGCACCGCCAAGGGCGGCGCCATCCACGCCGAGACCTGCAGCGCCTGCCACCCGTTCTACACCGGTAAGCAGCGCGTTCTCGACACCGCCGGTCGGGTCGCGAAGTTCCAGCAGAAGTACGCCAAGGTTCAGGCCAAGAAGGCCAAGTAGCTTCACCGACGACGCCCGTGTCCGGCTCCGTGCCGGGCGCGGGCGTTCGTCCGTCTTCGCTGGTTTCCGCCCGTCCCGCCCGTGTCGTCGAAGGAGCACCCGCAGCATGAGCAGTGAGCGCCTGGCCGCCCTCCTCGACGAGTACGCCGAGCTGGAGAAGCGGCTCGCCGACCCGGCCATCCACGCCGACCAGGGCACCGCCCGGCGGGTGGGTCGCCGCTACGCCGAGCTGGTGCCCCTGTACAAGGCGGCCGACGAGCTGGAGCAGGCCCGGGCCGACCTGGTCGCCGCCCGCGAGCTGGCCGCCGAGGACCCGGCGTTCGCCGTCGAGGCCGAGTCGATCGCGGTGACCCTGCCGGCGCTGGAGGAGCGGCTGGCGGAGCTGCTGATCCCGCGCGACCCGCACGACGCCAAGGATGTGATCGTCGAGATCAAGGCCGGCGAGGGCGGCGAGGAGTCGGCCCTGTTCGCCGGCGACCTGCTGCGGATGTACACCCGCTACGCGGAGCGGCACGGCTGGCTCACCGAGGTGATCGACGCGCAGGACTCCGACCTCGGCGGCGTCAAGGACGTCTCGCTGGCGATCAAGACCAAGGGCGTGCCCGAGGGCGGCAACGGCGTCTGGTCCCGGCTCAAGTGGGAGGGCGGCGTGCACCGGGTGCAGCGGGTCCCGGTCACCGAGTCGCAGGGCCGGATCCACACCAGCGCGGCCGGCGTGCTGGTGCTGCCGGAGGCCGAGGACGTCGACGTCACCGTCGACCCGAACGACCTGCGGATCGACGTGTTCCGCTCGTCGGGGCCGGGCGGCCAGTCGGTCAACACCACCGACTCTGCGGTCCGGATCACGCACGTGCCCACCGGGATCGTGGTCTCCTGCCAGAACGAGAAGTCCCAGCTGCAGAACCGGGAACAGGCGATGCGGATCCTGCGCGCCCGGCTGCTCGCGGCGGCTCAGGAGCAGGCCAACGTGGCCGCCTCGGACGCCCGCAAGGCGCAGGTCAGGACGGTGGACCGCTCGGAGCGGATCCGCACCTACAACTACCCGCAGAACCGGATCACCGATCACCGGATCGGCTACACCGCGTACAACCTCGACCTGGCTCTCGCCGGCGAGCTGGACGGCGTGCTCGACGCCCTGGCGGGGGCCGACCGCACCGCCCGCCTCGCCGGGGAAACCGAACTCACCCGCCGCTGACCTCCGGCCCGCCCCGGACCGGGGCGGGTGAGGAAGCGCGGAGGCGGGACTTGGCCCGGAGCATCTCCCGGTCGGCCAGCTCGAAGGCGCTGCCGAGGGACTCCCGCAGGCTCGCGCCGGAGCCGCTCACCTCCGCGAAGCCGATGCTCACCCCGACCGGCGTGCCGGGCACCAGGGACTCCCAGTCCTCGGTGCGGACCGCCGCGTCGATCCGGCGGGCCACCTCGGCCGCCTCCGACATCCCGGCCCCGGCCAGCACCACCACGAACTCGTCACCGCCGTAGCGGGCGACGAAGTCACCCCGCCGCATCACCCGGTTGATCACTCCGGCGATCCGCTGGAGGACCAGGTCACCCGAATGGTGGCCGTGCCGGGTGTTGACCGCCTTGAAGCCGTCCAGGTCGCAGATGCCGATCACCACCCGCTCACCCCTGGCCACCACCGCCCCGATGTACCGCTCCAGGCGACGCCGGTTGGGCAGCCCGGTCAGCGGGTCGGTGAGCGCCTCGCCCTCGTACCGGGCCGCCTCCCGGCGCATCTCCTCGTGGTCGATCCGGGCGGCGATCCCGTCGATGTAGACGTCGCGCAGCCGGTCGTTGCGTTGCGCCGCCAGCCGGAACGCGTGCCGGTCGGCCCGGTGCGCGGCGGCGTGGTCGCCGGCCCGGGCCAGGGCGATGCTGCGCAGCCGGGCCGGTTCGGCGGCGCCGAGCGTCTCGGCCGAGACCTGAGCGGCCTCCAGCCGGGTCACCGCCTCGATTGGCCGTCCGTCGGCGACGGCCAGACAGATCTGGCCGAGCTGGCGCATGTCCCGTGCCCGGGCGCTGTCGGCGCCGTGCCCGAGCAGCCGGACCGGGTCGGCGTCCGTGCCGGACTCCACCCGGTCGCCGAGGGCCGCCCGGCGGGCCGCCGCGTAGCCGTACGCGGCCAGGCTGCTCGGCCGCAGGTTGCCGGCGCGCCCGGCGCGCTGGAACCGGTTGAGGTCCCCGGCGACGTCCCGGAGCACCCGCAGGCAGCCGTCGCTGTCCCCGTTGTGGTCCAGCGCGACCGCGTTGCGCAGCCGGATGCCGGGGGCGGCGAACGTCTCCTCCGGGATGCCGGCGGCCAGCCCGACCTGGCGGGCCCGCTCGATCGCCCCGAGGGCATGACCGTGGAAGCTGAGGTAGGAGTAGGCCATCGCCAGGTCGTGCCAGCCCCAGGCGATGTCCCGGTCCGGGTCGTCGACGGTGCCCAGCCAGCGGGAGGCCTTGACCAGGTGGGTGACGCAGCGGTCCAGTGCCCCCTGGTGGTGCGCGGCCAGCGCGGCCAGCGCGTTGAGGTGCCCGCGCAGGTAGGGCTCGGCCAGGTCGCGGGTGGCGTTGGACGCTTCCTCGATGGCCCGGGTGAACTCCGCCGTCCGGCCGAGATTGATCAGGGCGGAGAGGCGCTGCACCAGGGCGTCGGCGCGGGTGGTTCGGGTCGCTGGTCGTGCGGATGACCCGGTCGAGCAGGGCGCAGGCCTCCGCCGAGCGGCTCACCTCCTGCAACGCCCGGGCATGCCTGAGGGCGTCAACCTGGTCGTCGACCCGGTCGAGCCAGCCCACCCGCGACCTCCCTGTCGGTGTGCGTCCGGCCGCACCCGCTCGTGATGTGTCCCGCGACGCTTCATGATTATGTCGTGACCTCTTTCCCGCAACACCCGTCCGAAGGGACAGAACGCGAGCGGCCCTCGCCGGCGATGGCCCGGGCGGCCCGCACCCTGGCCGAGGCGGGGGTCGAGGCGCCCCGGGCGGAGGCCGAGATGCTCGCCGCGTACGTGCTGGGAGTGCCCCGGGGTGGGCTGGCGCTGGCCGACGGGTTCACCCCCGACGACCTCGGCCGATTCAACGCGCTGGTCGGCCGGCGGGCCGCCCGGGAGCCGTTGCAGCACCTCACCGGAGTCGCCGGCTTCCGGCACCTGGAGCTGGCGGTCGGTCCGGGGGTCTTCGTGCCCCGGCCGGAAACCGAGCTGCTCGCCGGCTGGGGCGTCGAGCAGGGGCGAGGGCAGAGCGCGCCGCTGGTGGTCGACCTCTGCAGCGGCTCCGGCGCGATCGCCCTCTCCGTCGCCCAGGAGCTGCCGGACGCCCGGGTGGTGGCGGTGGAGCGGTCCCCGGCGGCGCTGGCGTGGCTGCGGCGCAACGCCGCTGAGCGGGCCGCCGCGGGGGACACCCCGATCGAGGTGGTGGACGCCGACGTCACCGACCCGGAGCTGCTGGCCGAGCTGGTCGGCCGGGTAGACGTGCTGCTCTGCAATCCGCCGTACGTGCCCCGGTCGGTGGCGGTGCCGCCGGAGGTGGCCGGGCACGACCCGGACCAGGCGGTCTTCGCCGGGGCGGACGGGCTGGCGGTGATCCGGCCGGTGATCGGCCGGGTGGCCGAGCTGTTGCGCCCCGGCGGGGTGCTCGGCGTCGAGCACGACGACACGCACGGCACGGCGGTGCCCGAGCTGCTCGCCGCGGACGGCCGGTTCGCCGGCGTGGAGGAGCACCGGGACCTGGTCGACCGGCCCCGATTCGCCACCGCGTCCCGGCGGGCGGACGGCCGGCACGCCGTTGGCGGCCCGGCGTGGCAGACTGGCTCCTCGTGATGCTCTACGACTGTCGGTCGCCCGCCGACCGGGACCGCGGCATCGCCGCTGCCATCGAGGCGGTCAAGAACGGTGAACTGGTCGTCCTGCCGACCGACACGGTCTACGGGATCGGCGCGGACGCGTTCACCCCGTACGCGGTGAAGGCGCTCGCGGACGCCAAGGGCGGCTCGCGGCAGGCGCCGCCGGTGCTGATCGGATCGCGGCACACCCTCGACGGCCTGGTCTTCTCGCTGCCCCGCTCGGCCCGGGAGCTGGTCGAGGCGTTCTGGCCGGGCGCGCTGACCATCGTGGTGGAGCATTCGCCGAGCCTGTCCTGGGACCTGGGCGACTCCAGCGGGACGGTGGCGGTGCGGATGCCGCTGCACCCGGTGGCGCTGGAGGTGCTGCGGGAGACCGGCCCGATGGCGGTGGCGTCGGCGAACAAGGTCGGCCAGCCGGCCGCGGTCACCGCCGAGGAGGCGCGGGAACAGCTGGGCTACACGGTCCGCGCCTACCTGGAGGCCGGGCCCGCCCCGGACCCGGTGCCGAGCACCGTAGTCGACCTCACCGGCGAGGTGCCCCGGGTGCTGCGTCAGGGCGCGGTCCCGTTGGAGAAGCTGCGCGACGTGGTGCCGGACATCCTCGACGAGCGGGGGGTCTGAGTGCCGCCGTTCACCGTCCTGCACGTCTGCATGGGCAACATCTGCCGTTCCCCGATGGCCGAGCGGTTGCTGGTGCTCGCCGTGCGGGAGCGGCTGGGCCGGCTGGGGGTCGACCCGACCCGCGCCGACGAGGTGCTGCACAGCCACAGCGCCGGCACCGGGGGCTGGCACGCGGGCGAGGGGATGAATCCGCCGGCTGCCCGGCAGGTGGTGTCGCGCGGCGGTGACGTGGACGGGTTCGCCGCCCGCAAGCTCCGGTCGGACCTCATCGACGCCGCCGACCTGGTCCTCACCGCCACCGCCGACCAGCTGGAGTACGTGGTGGCGCTGCGACCGGACGCGGCTGAGCGCACCTTCGTGCTCGGCGAGTTCGGCCGGCTGCTGGCCGCCGTGGACGCCGCCGGGCTGCCCCCGGTCGAGGCCACCCCGGACGCCGTCTACGCCCGCGGGGTGGCCCTGGCGGCCGCCGCCGACGCGGCTCGGCAGGGGGCCTCCCCGCTGCCCGCCGACGACCTCGACGACCCGTGGGGTCGCGGCGACCAGTGCTTCAGCCGGGTCGCCGACGAGATCGAGGAGACGGTCCACCCGCTGGCCGGCGCGCTGCTGCCCTGAGCCGTCCGGACCCCGACCGTTGGGGTTTCTGTCCACCTTCATCCTTCTCCGCGAAATTCCTGCGTGTTTTGGGGAAGAAGGCGGCATAACCGCTGTTTCCGGTCATTCTGAACGGGTCCGAACGTGGCCGGCTCCTGCGGGGAGAGCTGATGAACCGGGCCCATCTCGACAAGTTGTTCACCGTCATGCTCGCCGGCGCACTCGCCGGGCTGGTCCTGGCGGCGGCCGCGCTGCCGCTCGCGCTGGTGTTCGGGCTCGGCTTCAAGGGACTGATGCCCTACTCGGAGCTGCCCGAGTCGCTGCGCACGCCGCAGCCGGCGCAGCGGTCCAACCTGTACGCCAACGACGGCCGCACCCTGATCACCTCCTTCTACGTGGAGGACCGGATGGACGTGCCGGTGAGCGAGGTGGCCCCGGTGATGCGACAGGCCATCGTGGCCGCCGAGGACGTCCGCTTCTACCAGCACCACGGGGTCGACGTCCGCGGCGTGGTCCGGGCCTTCACCGTCAACCAGCGCGACGGAAAGACCCGGCAGGGCGCGTCCACGCTGACCATGCAGTACGTCCGCAACGCGCTGGCCAGCGACCCCCGGTTGACCGAGGAGCAGCGGTCCCGGGCCACCGAGATCAGCGCCGGTCGCAAGATCCGGGAGATGCGCTACGCGCTGACCCTGGAGCGCGAGCTGAACAAGGACCAGATCCTCACCCGGTACCTGAACATCGCCTACTTCGGCGCCGGCGCGTACGGCGTCGCGGCGGCCAGCAAGCGGTACTTCTCCACCGACCCGGCGAACCTCACCCTGCCCCAGGCGGCGCTGCTCGCCGGGCTGGTCCGCTCGCCCGACGCCGACGACCCGATCAACGGGGACGCCGACGCGGCACTGCGTCGCCGGGCGTACGTGCTGGACCGGATGGTGGCGACCGGCCAGGTCGCCGCCGCCGACGCCGCCGGGGCCAAGGGCGAGCAGCTCAACCTGGTGCCCAGCGCGACGCCGAACGACTGCGCCGCCGTGCCCGCGGCGCACAACGACTGGGGCTACTTCTGCGACTGGTTCACCCAGTGGTGGAAGGCCCAGCCGGCCTTCGGCGGGTCCGCCGACGAGCGGCAGCGGACGCTGCGCCGCGGCGGCTTCCGGATCGTCTCCTCGCTCGACGCGGACGTGCAGCGGAAGGCCACCGAGCAGGTGCTGCGGATCTACCCCGTCGACAACAAGCGGGCCGCGCCGACCGCGGTGGTCCAGCCGGGCACCGGCCGGGTGCTGGCCATGGCGGTGAACCGGAGGTTCAGCGTGGCGGCCAACCCGCCCGGTCAGCCGAACTATCCGAACACCGTCAACCAGCTCGTGGCCGGCGGCGGGGGCATCGTCGGCTACCAGGCCGGCTCGACGTTCAAGCTCTTCGCCCTGCTGGCCGCTCTGGAGTCGGGGCTGCCGCTGGCCACCACCTTCGACGCGCCGGCCCGGATCGTCACCGACTACTCGGTCGACGGCGGTTCAGCCAGCTGCGGCGGCTACTGGTGCCCGAGCAACGCCAACCCGGCGTGGATGGACGGCGACCGCACCATGTGGAGCGCCTTCGGCCGCTCGGTGAACACCTACTTCGTCTGGCTGACCGAGAAGGTGGGCGCGGAGCGGGTGGTGGAGATGGCGGAGCGGCTCGGCATCGTGCTGCGCGCGAAGGAGGACGCCGGGCTGGCCCGCTACGGGGCGAAGGGGTGGGGGCCGTTCACCCTCGGCGTCGTCGCCACCACCCCGCTCGACCTCGCCAACGCGTACGCCACCGTGGCGGCCGAGGGGACCTGGTGCGCGCCGACGCCGGTCACCTCGATCAGCGACGGCGCCGGCCGAAAGGTGGCAGCCGGGGACCCGGACTGCCGGCAGGTGCTCGACACCGAGGTGGCCCGGGCGGCGGCGGACGCGGCCCGCTGCCCGGTCGGCGACCAGTCGATGTACCGGCGCTGCGACGGCGGCACCGCCGAGGAACTTCAGCCGGGGCTGCGCCGGCCGCTGGGCGGCAAGACCGGCAGCTCGGACCGGAACGCCACGGAGACGGTGGTGGCCTTCACCCCGCAGCTCGCGGTCGCCACCATCGCCGCCAACCCGGACGACCCCCGGGACGCGGTCGGCGGCGGGGTGCAGACCCGGCAGATCGCCGCCGTGGGTCAGCTGCTCGCCTACGCCCTCCGCGACCAGCCCGTCCTCGACTTCGTCCCCCCGAGCCAAACCACCGCCTACCAGCGAACCGCCCCCCGCGCCGGCAACTAACCCCCACCCCCACCCCGCGCCGATCTTGCACTTCGTGTCCCGGCAAAAGGGGCAGAAAGTGCGAATCCGCCCACGGTCCGCTCCCGGACGTCGGTGTAGGCGGTGCCACCACTCAGGGTCGCTGGGCAGCGGCTCGGCCGGGGCGTCCGCCCGCTCGCCGTCGACCAGCGGGTCTCCACCTCCGCGTCGCGCACCTTGGCCAGTGCCAGCGCGGCCTCGAAGCCGGCCTGGCCGAGCGAGTGCAGCAGGACCCGTGGCTCCGGTGACGAGGCATTGCACGACTCCCGGTGTGCGGCCCCATAGACTCCTTCGCTGTGGAGAACGCGAGCGACACCTTCTGGGGACCGGACTTCCAGCAGCTCAGCGCCGTCGATCCGGAGATCGCCGGGGTGGTGCTGGGCGAGCTGGAGCGGCTGCGTGGCGGCCTGCAGCTGATCGCCAGCGAGAACCTGACGTCCCCGGCGGTGCTCGCCGCGCTCGGTTCGACGCTGACCAACAAGTACGCCGAGGGCTACCCGGGCCGGCGCTACTACGGCGGTTGCGCCGAGGTGGACCGGGCCGAGGAGATCGGCATCGCCCGGGCGAAGGAGCTCTTCGGCGCCGAGCACGCCAACCTCCAGCCGCACTCGGGCGCCAGCGCCAACCTGGCCGCGTACGCGGCGCTGGTGCAGCCGGGGGACACCGTGCTGGCGATGGACCTGCCGCACGGCGGGCATCTCACCCACGGCAGCCGGGTGAACTTCTCCGGCAAGTGGTTCCACCCCGTCGGCTACACCGTCCGGCCGGACACCGAGCTGATCGACTACGACGAGGTGCGCGACCTGGCCCTGGCGCACCGGCCGAAGATGATCATCTGTGGCGCCACCGCCTATCCGCGGCTGATCGACTTCGCCCGGTTCCGGGAGATCGCCGACGAGGTCGACGCGTACCTGATGGTGGACGCGGCGCACTTCATCGGGCTGGTCGCCGGGCGGGCCATCCCGTCGCCGGTGCCGTACGCCGACGTCGTCTGCTTCACCACCCACAAGGTGCTGCGCGGCCCGCGTGGCGGCATGATCCTCTGCCGGGAGTCGCTGGCGCCCCGGATCGACAAGGCGGTCTTCCCGTTCACCCAGGGTGGCCCGCTGATGCACGCCGTCGCGGCCAAGGCGGTCGCGTTGCGCGAGGCCGCGCAACCCGATTTCCGGGCGTACGCCTCCCAGGTGGTGAGCAACGCCCAGGCGCTCGCGGACGGGCTGGCCGCCGAGGGCATGCGCGCGGTCTCCGGCGGCACCGACACCCACCTGGCCCTGATCGACCTGCGCGAGGTCGGGGTGACCGGCGCCGAGGCGGAGGCCCGCTGCGACGCCGCGTCGGTCACGCTGAACAAGAACGCGATCCCGTACGACCCGCAGCCGCCGATGGTCGCCTCGGGCATCCGGGTGGGCTCCCCGAGCGTCACCACGCAGGGCATGCGCGAGGGGGAGATGCGGCAGGTGGCCGCGCTGATCGCCCGCGCGGTCCGGACCGATCCGGCCGGCCCCGGGGCCGCCGACGAGCTGACCCGGATCGCCGCCGACGTGGCCGAGCTGGTCGCCGCCTTCCCGGCGTACCCCCGTGGCTGAGCCCGGCGCGCGCGCGCCGGAGGCGACCGCCGACCGGGGCTGGCGGCTGCGCCACCTGCCGGTGCTGGTGATCGCCTCGGCGGTGCTGGGCGCGCTGGCCGCGGTGGTCGGCGGGGTGACCGGCGGGGCGGACGCGGCGCTGGGCGCGGCGGCCGGGGTGGCCGTGACCGCGGTCAGCTACACCCTCACCACGGTCGTGCTGGCCTGGGCCGACGCCCGCGACCCGCAGCTGGTGCTGCCGTTCGGACTGGGCCTGTACGCGGCCAAGTTCACCCTGCTCGGGGCGGTGATGGTCGGGGTGGCGTCGACCGGTTGGTCGGGGCTGATCCCGCTGTGCCTGGGCATCGCCGCCGGGGTGGCGGTCTGGACCGCCGTGCACATCTGGTGGCTGACCACTGTGCACGCCCGGCGGGTCCGGCACTGATCCGACCACCGCCGTCCCAACTTTCGGAAGGCGCGCCGGTTTGTCCGCGGTCGGTCATTCTCTCAGTGGCGGGAGGGGAGTAGCGTGCCTCCAGACGACTTCGCCCGCCCGTGTCCCACACAACCATGTTGTGCGGGGGGTGAGGCACAACCTCGTCCCCCCGGCTGATATCGTTCGCCCCGTCATGGCCGGTGACCAGAAACCCCCCAACACTGGCGGCACGGACGACATTCCGTCCGGTGCCGGTCAGGGTTGGACCGCGCTCAGCTACCTCATCGGAGGCATGCTCGTGTGGGGTTTCATCGGCTGGCTGGTCGACCAGTGGCTCGGTTCCGGAGGCATCGCCACCGGGATCGGCGTCGTGCTCGGCATGGCCGGGGGGATCATCCTGGTCGTCCGCCGACTCGGCACGCCTACTTAGGAAGGGACGCGGTGTTCGGACAGGCGAACGTCCTGGCAGCGGGCCAGGCGGAATTCCCACCCAGTGTGGAGGACTTCTACCTGCCCAGCATCCTGCCCTGGGGTGCGCACGACTCGTTCTGGTTCACCAAGATCACGGCCATGGTCTGGATCGCCGTCGGCGTTCTGATCATCTTCTTCCTGGCCAGCTACCGGAACCCGCAGCTGGTGCCGACGAAGAAGCAGTGGTTCGCCGAGTCGATCTACGGCTTCGTGCGGAACAACATCGCGGTCGAGATGATCGGGCACGCGGGGGTGCGGTTCGCGCCGTACTTCACCACGCTCTTCTGCTTCGTCCTGCTGACGAACGCGTTCGCGATCATCCCGTTCTTCCAGATCTCGCCGAACTCGCACATCGCCTTCCCGGCCTTCCTCGCCGTGATCAGCTACGTGCTCTTCAACTACATCGGCATCCGGCACCACGGCTTCGTGAAGTACTTCAAGAACTCTCTGATCCCGCCGGCGCCCTGGTACATCCTGCCGCTGCTGATCCCGATCGAGTTCTTCTCGACCTTCCTCGTCCGGCCGTTCTCGCTGGCCGTCCGTCTCTTCGCGAACATGTTCGCCGGCCACATGCTCCTGCTGGTCTTCACGCTCGGCGGCTTCGCGATGCTCAGCGCCAACGCCTGGCTGGCGCCGGTCTCGGTGCTCTCCTGGGTGATGACCATCGCGCTCACCTTCCTCGAATTCCTGGTGATCGTCCTGCAGGCGTACGTCTTCACCGTGCTGACCGCGAGTTACGTGCAGGGCGCGCTCGCCGAGGAACACTGATCCACTTCGCACCAACCGTTGTCGTCCCCGCGTGACCGTCACGCGTGATAACCAGGAGGAACCAACCAATGGACGTTCTCGCCGCGCAAGGTGTAGTTGGCAGCACCGCCGCCATCGGCTACGGTCTCGCGGCCATCGGCCCGGGCATCGGTGTCGGCCTGGTCTTCGCCGCCTACATCCAGTCGACCGCCCGTCAGCCGGAGTCGTCCCGGATGACCCTGCCGTACGTCTGGATCGGCTTCGCCGTCATCGAGGCGCTCGCGCTGCTGGGCATCGCCTTCGGCTTCATCTGGCAGGGCACGCTTTCCGCCTAATCCCGCCCTTAGACCGGGAGGTTTTACATGTTCTTCCTCGCCGCTGAGGGTGGTGGAGCGACCCACAACCCGATCATCCCTGCCTGGCAGGAGATCGTGGTCGGTGGGATCGCCTTCATCCTGCTCTGCTACGTGCTGATGAAGTTCGTCTTCCCGCGCATGGAGCAGACGTTCCAGGCCCGGGTCGACGCGATCGAGGGCGGCATCAAGCGTGCCGAGGCCGCCCAGGCCGAGGCCAACCAGCTGCTCGAGCAGTACCGGGCGCAGCTCGCCGAGGCACGTACCGACGCCGCCAAGATCCGCGACGACGCCCGGGCCGACGCCGAGGGCATCCGTCAGGACGTCCTCGCCAAGGCCCGAGAGGAGTCCGACCGGATCATCGCGGCCGGCAAGGAGCAGCTCGCCGCCGAGCGGGCCACCATCGTGCGCGAGCTGCGCACCGAGGTCGGCACCATCGCGGTGGACCTGGCCAGCAAGATCGTCGGCGAGTCGCTCGCCGACGAGGCGCGGCGCAAGGGCACCGTGGACCGGTTCCTGAGCGGTCTCGAGAGCGCGGGGGCCCGCTGATGCAGGCCGCCAGCCGGGAGTCGTACAGGGTCGCGGCCGAGCGCCTCGACGCGTACGTCCGCGGCGCGGAGCCGTCGGCGGTGGCCTCCACCGCCGACGACATCCTCTCCGTCGCCACCCTGCTGCGGCGTGAGCCGCGGCTGCGCCGGGCGCTGTCGGACCCGGGCCGCTCCGGCGAGGACCGTGCCGGGCTGCTGGCGGGCGTCGTGGGCGGCAAGGTCGGCGCCGACGCGCTCGACCTGCTGACCACGCTGGCCTCCGGCCGTTGGTCGGCGCCGTCGGAACTGCTCGACGGCACTGAGCGGCTCGGCGTCGAGGCGCTGCTGGCCAGCGCCGACAAGGCCGGTGACCTCGGCGAGGTCGAGGACGAGCTGTTCCGCTTCGGTCAGGTCGTCTCCGGTCAGTCGACGCTCTCCAACGCGCTCTCCGACCCGATCGCCCCGGTCGAGCGGCGGGCCACCCTGGCCCGCGACCTGCTTGCCGGCCAGGCCCGCCCGGTCACCGTCCGTCTCGTCGAGGCGGCGCTCGGCGGCTTCGGGGGACGCTCCTTCACCGGAGCGCTCACCCGGCTGGTCGAGCTGGCCGCCGACCGGCGGGACCGTCAGGTCGCGTACGTGACCGTGGCGGCTCCGTTGAGTGACGAGGAGGAGCGACGCCTCGGTGCCCGCCTCTCCGGGATGTACGGTCGAGAGGTTTCCGTCAAGCAGACGGTCGACCCCCAGGTGCTCGGTGGGGTGAGCGTGCGGGTCGGTTCCGACCTGTACGACGGCACCGTCCTGCGCAGCCTCAACGAGACCCGCAACGCGCTCGCGAAGCGCTGACCAGCGTCTCCGCAGCCCTGATTCGACGCCATCGGACCGGTCGGTACTAGGTATCCCGGGCCCCTGATACTTAAGGAAGCAGAGGATGGCCGAGCTGACCATCTCGACGGAGGAGATCCGCGGCGCCCTGGAGCGCTACGTCTCTTCCTACTCGTCCGACGTCTCTCGCGAGGAGGTCGGGACCGTCTCCGACACCGGCGACGGAATCGCCCACGTCGAGGGCCTGCCCTCGACCATGACCAACGAGCTCCTGGAGTTCGAGGACGGCACGCTCGGCGTGGCGCTGAACCTCGACGTCCGGGAGATCGGTGTCGTCGTTCTCGGTGACTCCGCGAAGCTCGAGGAGGGGCAGCGCGTCAAGCGCACCGGCCGGGTGCTCTCCGTTCCGGTCGGCGACGCCTTCCTCGGCCGCGTGGTCAACGCCCTCGGCCAGCCGATCGACGCCCTCGGCGACATCTCGAACGAGGGCTTCCGCGAGCTCGAGCTCCAGGCCCCGAACGTGATGTCCCGGCAGTCTGTCTCCGAGCCGCTGCAGACCGGTATCAAGGCGGTCGACGCCATGACCCCGGTCGGTCGGGGCCAGCGGCAGCTGATCATCGGTGACCGCAAGACCGGTAAGACCACGGTCGCCCTGGACACCATCCTCAACCAGCGGGACAACTGGCGCTCCGGCGACCCGAAGAAGCAGGTCCGCTGCATCTACGTCGCCATCGGCCAGAAGGCCTCCACGATCGCCTCGATCAAGGGCATCCTGGAGGAGGCGGGCGCGATGGAGTACACCACCATCGTCGCCTCCCCGGCTTCCGACCCGGCCGGCTTCAAGTACCTCGCCCCGTACACCGGCTCGTCCATCGGGCAGCACTGGATGTACGGCGGCAAGCACGTCCTGATCGTCTTCGACGACCTGAGCAAGCAGGCCGAGGCGTACCGCGCCGTGTCACTGCTGCTGCGTCGCCCGCCGGGCCGCGAGGCGTACCCGGGTGACGTCTTCTACCTGCACTCCCGCCTGCTGGAGCGCTGCGCGAAGCTCTCCGACGAGCTGGGCGGCGGCTCGATGACCGGCCTGCCGATCATCGAGACGAAGGCCAACGACATCTCGGCCTTCATCCCGACGAACGTCATCTCCATCACCGACGGCCAGATCTTCCTCGAGACCGACCTGTTCAACCAGGGCGTCAGGCCGGCCATCAACGTCGGCACCTCGGTCTCCCGGGTCGGTGGCGCCGCGCAGGTGAAGCCGATGAAGAAGGTCGCCGGTTCGCTCCGCCTCAACCTGGCCCAGTTCCGCGAGCTGGAGGCGTTCGCCGCCTTCGCCTCCGACCTGGACAAGGCCTCCCGCGCCCAGTTGGAGCGCGGCTCCCGCCTGGTCGAGCTGCTCAAGCAGCCGAACTACTCGCCGTACCCCGTGCAGGAGCAGGTCGTCTCCGTCTGGGCCGGCACCGAGGGCAAGCTGGACGACATCCCGGTGGGCGAGGTCCGGCGCTTCGAGTCGGAGTTCCTCCAGTACCTGCGCCACAAGCACGAGGGCGTCCTGGCGGCGATCGCCGACAACACGTGGGGCGACGACATCATCGGCTCGCTGGACTCGGCCATCACCGAGTTCAAGCAGATCTTCCTGGGCAAGGAGGACGAGCGTCGGGTCAACGAGGCGCCGGCCAAGCCGCTGGAGGGCGAGGAGAACCGCGAGACGGTGACCCGCTTCCGGGACGGCTCGACCGACCGCCCGGTAGAGAGCTGACCCATGGCGGCCCAGGTTCGCGTTCTTCGTCAGCGCATCCGCTCGGCGAAGGGGATGAAGAAGATCACCAAGGCGATGGAGCTCGTGGCGACTAGCCGGATCGCCAAGTCCCAGGCCCGGGTCCAGGCGTCCCTGCCGTACGCCCAGGCCATCACCGGCGTGCTCACGGCGCTGGCGTCCAACGCGCGGATCGACCATCCGCTGCTCACCCCGCGCGAGCGGGTGCGGCGGGCGGGCGTCCTGGTCGTCACCAGCGACCGGGGCCTGGCCGGCGGCTACAGCTCCAACGCGATCAAGACCGCGGAGTCGCTGGTCGCCCGGCTCAAGGCCGACGGCAAGGAGCCCGCGCTCTACGTCATCGGCCGCAAGGGCGTCACGTTCTACCGGTTCCGCAACCGGGAGATCGCGGCGAGCTGGACGGGCTTCTCGGAGCAGCCGTCCTTCGCCGACGCCCGCGAGGTGGGCGAGACGCTGATCAAGGCGTTCTCGGCCGGCGCGGACGACGCGGATGGCCGCGCCGGGGCGGACGGGGTGCTCGGCATCGACGAGCTGCACATCGTCTACACCGAGTTCCACTCCCTGATGACCCAGACGCCGGTCGCGAAGATCATCGGCCCGATGCAGGTCGAGGACCGTCCGCGGTCCGAGGGGCTGCTGCCGGCGTACGAGTTCGAGCCGGAGGCGGAGGCGCTGCTCGACGCGCTGCTGCCGAAGTACATCAACACGCGGATCTACGCGGCGTTGATCGAGTCGGCGGCCAGCGAGTCGGCGGCCCGGCGGCGGGCGATGAAGGCCGCCACCGACAACGCCGAGGACATGATCGAGAAGTACACGCGTGAGATGAACACGGCCCGCCAGGCCGGGATCACCCAGGAGATCAGCGAGATCGTCGGCGGCGCGAACGCGCTGGCCGCGTCGGGAAGTGAAGTGTGATGACTGCACCAGTGGAGACCAAGACGGCCACGGGTCGCGTGGTCCGGGTCATCGGCCCGGTCGTCGACGCCGAGTTCCCGCGCGACGCCATGCCGGCCCTGTTCAACGCCCTGAAGGTGGACGTGAAGCTGGCCGGCGGCGAGAAGGTGCTGACCCTGGAGGTCGCCCAGCACCTGGGAGACAACCTGGTCCGCGCCATCTCGATGCAGCCGACCGACGGCCTGGTCCGCGGCACCGAGGTCAGCGACACCGGCTCGCCGATCAGCGTGCCGGTGGGTGACGCGGTCAAGGGTCACGTGTTCAACGCCATCGGCGAGTGCCTCAACCTGACCGAGGGCGAGGTGCTCCAGGCCGACGACCGGTGGGGCATCCACCGCAAGGCCCCGGCCTTCGCGGACCTGGAGCCGAAGACGGAGATGCTGGAGACCGGCATCAAGGTCATCGATCTGCTCGCCCCGTACGTCAAGGGCGGCAAGATCGGCCTGTTCGGTGGCGCCGGCGTGGGCAAGACGGTGCTCATCCAGGAGATGATCACCCGGGTCGCGAACAACTTCGGTGGCACGTCGGTCTTCGCCGGCGTGGGTGAGCGGACCCGTGAGGGCAACGACCTCATCGCCGAGATGACCGAGTCCGGCGTCATCGACAAGACCGCGCTGGTCTTCGGCCAGATGGACGAGCCCCCGGGTACCCGGCTGCGGGTCGCCCTCTCCGCGCTGACCATGGCGGAGTACTTCCGGGACGTCAAGAAGCAGGAGGTGCTGCTCTTCATCGACAACATCTTCCGCTTCACCCAGGCCGGTTCCGAGGTCTCCACCCTGCTCGGCCGCATGCCGAGCGCGGTGGGTTACCAGCCGACCCTGGCCGACGAGATGGGCGAGCTCCAGGAGCGGATCACCTCCGTCCGGGGTCAGGCCATCACCTCGATGCAGGCGATCTACGTACCGGCGGACGACTACACCGACCCGGCGCCGGCCACCACGTTCGCCCACCTCGACGCCACCACCAACCTGGAGCGGTCGATCTCCGACAAGGGCATCTACCCGGCGGTGGACCCGCTGGCGTCCTCGTCCCGGATTCTCGCCCCGGAGTTCGTCGGCGCCGAGCACTTCGAGGTGGCCACCGAGGTCAAGCGGATCCTGCAGCGCTACAAGGACCTGCAGGACATCATCGCCATCCTCGGTATCGAAGAGCTTTCCGAGGAGGACAAGATCACCGTGGCCCGGGCCCGGCGGATCGAGCGCTTCCTGTCGCAGAACACCTACGCCGCCGAGCAGTTCACCGGCGTGCCGGGCTCGACGGTTCCGATCGCCGAGACCATCCAGGCGTTCAAGAAGATCAGCGAGGGCGAGTACGACCACTTCCCCGAGCAGGCGTTCTTCATGTGCGGCGGTCTCGAGGACCTCGAGGCCAAGGCCAAGGAGCTGATGGCGGGTTAGACCTCGGTCACACCCAATGGAGGCCATCCCGGCGTTAGCCGGGGTGGCCTCCATCCTTTTGGGGGCAGGTAATAGCAGATGTCCGCTTCGGCGGCAAGCGGTTCCACGAGACCCGGGGTACCGTTCGTGGCACGACGCTCACATCCTGGGCGTCGATATATGCAACGAAACGGTCCCGTGCGCCCGTCTTCCAGTCGTGGGCGTGACGAATGGAGATGCTCGTGGGTAAGGCCGGCACGGACGGCGACGGCAAGCGGTCCTTCTGGCGGGGCGTTCCCCGGTGGGCCCGGGTGTGCACCGTCTTCGGCGTGGTCCTCATGCTGCTGAGCGGTGGCGTGCTGGCGGGCTACGAGGCGCTGCTGTCCCGCTACGAGGGGGCGGTCGGCAAGGGCGACCTCTTCGGCGACCAGGCGGCCGGCGCCCGGGAGCGCAAGAGCAACGTCAAGGGTCCGTTGAACATCCTGCTGGTGGGCATCGACCCCCGCAACCCGACGATGCCGCCGCTGGCGGACTCGATCATGATCCTGCATGTGCCGGCCGGGATGGACCGGGGCTACCTCTTCTCGCTGCCCCGGGACCTGCGGGTGGAGATCCCGAAGTTTCCCAAGGCGAACTACCCGGGCGGCACCGACAAGCTGAACGCGGCCATGTCGTACGGCAGCCGGATCCCGGGGCAGAACCCGGATGCCGCGCGCGGCTTCGAGCTGCTCGCGCAGACCGTGCAGCAGGTCACCGGAATCCCGCGCTTCGACGCCGGCGCGATCATCAACTTCACCGGCTTCAAGAAGATCGTCGACGCGATGGGCGGCGTCGACATGAACATCGAGCGGGACGTGCGCTCCGAGCACCGCAAGCCGGACGGCACCATGCGCGAGCTCAGGCCGGGCGGCGGGGGCTACCTCGGCCCGCAGGCGGAGTACAAGAAGGGCGACGCGCACCTCAACGGCTGGCAGGCGCTGGACTACGTGCGCCAGCGCTACCCGAAGAACGGCGTGCCGGACGCCGACTACGGCCGGCAGCGGCACCAGCAGCAGTTCATCAAGGCGATGGTCAACCAGGCGTTCAGCGCCGACGTGGTGACCAACCCGGTCAAGCTGGACCGGGTGATCCGGGCCGCTGGCCAGTCGCTGATCTTCAACGGCCGGGGCAACAGCGTGGTCGACTACGCGCTGGCCCTGAAGAACATCCGGTCCGACTCGATCGAGACCATCAAGCTGCCCGGCGGGGGCATCGGCACCGGCTCCGCGTACAAGGGTGAGCGGCTGCTGCCGACGGCGCAGGACTTCTTCACCGCCATCCGCACCGAGCGGGTGGACGCGTTCATGCTCGAGCATCCCGACTTCAAGCAGAAGAACAGTTAATTTGAGCGCGAGTGGGCCCCGGCGCACGCCGGGGCCGGCTGGCGTGGCACCGCAAGGCTCCCCGTGGTGCAGCTCTCGCCACCCGCGTTGGGTGGCCCTCAGGTACGCGACTAGACTTTCGGCAATTCGCCGCCGCAGCAAGGAGACAGCGTGGCACAGCAGCTTCACGTCGAGCTCGTAGCCGTCGAGGAGAAGGTCTGGTCCGGCGAGGCCGAGATGGTCGTCGCCCGGACGACCGAGGGTGAGCTGGGTGTGCTTCCGGGCCACGCTCCGCTGCTCGGCCAGCTCGCGGAGCCCAGCCAGGTCCGCATCAAGCAGGCCGGCGGCCAGCAGGTGGCGTACGACGTCGCCGGCGGTTTCCTCTCCGTGTCCGGTGAGGGCGTCACGGTCCTCGCCGAGAGCGCTACCCCCGCTACTCCGGCCCGCTGAGCCGACCCGCCGATGGAGATCGTGGAAGGGATCGGAATCGGCGTCGCGGTCGTGCTCGCCGCGCTTCTGATCCTCTTCATTCGGCGGACCCTCTTCACCCGCAGCGGAGGCATCATCCGGCTCAGCGTCCGGGTCTCCACGATCCTCGACGGCCGGGGCTGGTCGCCGGGCTTCGGCCGGTTCGCCGGCGATCAGCTGCGGTGGTACCGCATGTTCAGCTTCGCCCTCCGCCCCAAACGGGTGCTCTCCCGCAAAGGGCTGGCTGTGGAGCGCCGCCGGCTCCCGGAGGGGCAGGAGCGCCTCTCCATGCCCGCCGACTGGGTGATCCTCCGCTGTACCAGCAACCATGCGCCGGTGGAGATCGCGATGGCGCGGTCCACGGTCACCGGCTTCCTCTCCTGGCTCGAGGCCGCCCCGCCCGGGGCGGTCTCGCCGCGTATGGCCTCCCAGGACTGGCCCGCCGCCTGACTTCTGCTGGCTTCCCCTTCTAGTCCGCCGGCCGGATGTCGCTTGCGGTTCGTGGGTGGTTGCGGTGGGGGGTGTGGCCCGCCGTGCCCGGCTCCGGGCGGTCAGGGTCTGGTGGGTGTGGTTGCCGGCGGGTCGGGTCTCTGGTGTGGGTTGTCCGGTTTCTGGGTGTGACCGGTGGCATGCTGGCGGCGGAATGGTGGGGGGCCGGGGGTCGTTACATATCGCGTACGACCGAGTACCTGGCCCGCTCGACGGGCTGGTGGACGGGCCCCGGAATGATGGCGGGCCGGCGGTCGTTACATATGGTCCCGGCGCCGTGAAGAGGCCCCCGCCCCGCGGTCGGATCGGGCAGAGACTTTCCCCTTGAAACTTTGGGCGCCTGACGGTGCTTGTGTCCTGCTGACCCCCGTCGGCGGTGACGCCAACCCCCCAAGGAGCTTCATCGTGAACTCGATTCTGCGTAAGAGCGTGCTGGGTGTTGCTGGTCTGGCTTTCACCGGTGGTGTGTTCGCCGGTCCGATCGCCGCTCACGCCGACACGGGCCCGGTGGCCGGTAAGGCCGCCGCGGTGCAGGCTGACAAGCCGGACATGGGCAAGCTGATTCCGCATGGTGTGCAGGGCGCCCAGTCGAAGATCGCGCTGAACGGTGAGCAGACCGGGAATGTGAAGGCGATCATCGCGGCGACGAAGAAGGCGGGTCTGCCGGAGCGGGCCGCGGTCATCTCGATCGCCACGAGCTTGCAGGAGTCGAAGTTGGAGAACCTGGGTCATCTGGGTGACGCCAACGACCACGACTCGCTGGGCCTGTTCCAGCAGCGTCCGACCTCGGGTTGGGGTACGCCGGAGCAGATCACCGACCCCGAGTACGCGACGATGGCGTTCGAGAAGGGTCTGAAGCAGGTCGACGGGTGGCAGGACATGCCGCTGACGCAGGCCGCGCAGACGGTGCAGGTGTCGGCTTACCCGGACGCCTACGCCCAGTGGGAGCAGCAGGCCGCCGACCTCGTCGCCCAGCACTGGAACAGCTGACAACCGCACACGCGTGACATGCCGCTGGCCGGCACCCCAACACCGGGGTGCCGGCCAGCGGCATGTCCAGGTACCGCAGAACGACCGCGACCAGTGGACGGTCGAACCGCAACCACCGAAGTCAGTCGGTCGAGCCGACCAGCTCCACCTCGTACCCCTGCCCGTCGGCGAGGTAGGCGGCGTACGTCCCCGGGCCGCCCGCGTGCGGGTGCCGGTCCGGGAAGAGCAGGTCCCAGCCGTGATCGGGGGCGGCGGCGACCAGGGCGTCCACCGCGGCCGGGGTTCCGGCGTGGAAGGCCAGGTGGTTGAGCCCCGGCGCGAGCCGGTCGTGCACCTTGCCGGAGAGCCCGGGGGATTCCTCCAGCACCAGGTAGGTCGGGCCGAGCCGCCAGGACCGGCCGGCCGGCCAGTCCTGGAACGGCGTCCAACCCAGCTCGCCGAGGAGCCAGCCCCAGCTGCACCGGGCCACGTCGAGGTCCGGCACCCAGACCTCGACGTGGTGCAACGCGCCGACGGTCAGCGCTTCCCGCCCGGCACCCATAGCACATCTCCGTCCGGATTTGCCGTTCTTGACAGGATAAAGAGCAGATCGGAGAGCCGGTTGAGATACTTTGCCGGAAGGGGGCTGGTCCGGTCCGGGTCGTGCCCGACCAGGGCCCACGCCGCACGCTCGGCGCGTCGGGCGATCGTCCGTGCCACGTGCAGCAGCGCCGCGCCAGCGGTGCCGCCGGGGAGGATGAAGGAGTCGAGCTTGCTCAGGCGTGCGTTGTACTCGTCGCACCAGCCCTCGAGGCGCTCCACGTACTCCTCGGTGACCCGCAGCGGCGGGTACGCCGGGTCCGGCTCGACCGGGGTGGACAGGTCCGCGCCGACGTCGAACAGGTCGTTCTGGATCGACCCCAGCACCGCCCGCAGCTCGTCGTCGAGCTGCCCCAGCGCGAGTGCGACGCCGATCGCCGCGTTGCACTCGTCGACATCCGCGTACGCGGCGATCCGTGGATCGGTCTTCGGCACCTGCTCGTTGTTGCTCAGCCTGGTCATGCCGGCGTCGCCGGCCTTGGTGTAGATGCGCGTGAGGTGGACGGCCATGACGCACAGCCTACGGATACCGGACCTGACCATCCCGACTCGGCCGGATCAGGCCGGCTGGCCAGCCGGAGTGGGCCCGGGTGACGCCGGTGATCCGGCGGTCAGCGACGTCGACGTCATCCGGGTGCGCGGTGACGCGCGGTTGGCCGGCACGGTCCACGTCGTCGGGGCGAAGAACTCCGCGCTCAAGCTGATGGCGGCCGCGCTCCTCGCGCCCGGGCGGAGCGTGATCACCAACGTTCCCCGGATCACCGACATCGCCATCATGGGCGAGGTGCTGCGCCGGCTCGGCTGCGGCGTACGGTTCGGCGCCGACGACCCGGTCGATCCGATGGTGGCCCGCGGCGGGGTGGAGCGCTCCCGCTCGGTCGTCATCGACGTGCCGGCGCGGCCCGGCTCGGACGCCGACTACGACCTGGTCCGGCGGCTGCGCGCGTCGATCTGCGTGCTCGGTCCGCTGCTGGCCCGCCGGCGGTACGTGCGGGTGGCCCATCCCGGCGGGGACGCGATCGGCTCCCGCGGCCTGGACATGCACATCTCCGGGCTGACCCGGATGGGCGCGGACATCTCCGGTGAGCACGGCTTCGTCATCGCGTCCGCCCCGGACGGTCTGCACGGCGCGGAGATCGTGCTGGACTTCCCCAGCGTCGGCGCGACGGAGAACCTGGTGATGGCGGCGGTGCTGGCCCGGGGCGCCACGGTGATCGACAACGCCGCCCGGGAGCCGGAGATCGTCGACATCTGCTCGATGCTGATCCGGATGGGCGCCCGGATCGAGGGGGAGGGGACCTCGACCCTGCACATCGAGGGAGTGCCCGAGCTGCGCCCGGTGCGGCACGCCACGGTGGGGGACCGGATCGTCGCCGGGACCTGGGCGTTCGCCGCCGCGATGACCCGGGGGGACGTCACGGTGACCGGCACCGACCCGGCGTTCCTGGAGGTCGCGCTGGACAAGCTGGTCTCGGCCGGTGGCCTGGTGGAGACCCGCGGCGACGCCTTCCGGGTACGGATGGACGACCGCCCGACCGCGGTGGACGTGGTGACCCTGCCCTACCCGGGCTTCGCCACCGACCTGCTGCCGATGGCGATCGGGCTGGCCGCGGTGAGCGACGGGGCGTCGCTGATCACGGAGAACATCTTCGACGGCCGGTTCATGTTCGCCAACGAGATGATGCGGCTCGGCGCGGACATCAAGACCGACGGCCACCACGCCGTGGTACGTGGCCGGGACCGGCTCTCCGGCGCCCCGGTCCGCGCCACCGACATCCGGGCCGGCGCCGGCCTGATCATCGCCGGGCTCTGCGCCGACGGGGTCACCGAGGTCTCCCACGTGCATCACGTGGCCCGCGGCTATCCGGACTTCGTGGCCGACCTGCGGGCCCTCGGGATCGAGGTCGAGCGCGGCACGGTCCCGGACGAGCCGACCCTGGAGATCTGACCCCGGAGAGGGCTTAGCCGTCGTTCAGGCTCGCCGACTAGGGTGCTGGCAGGTACTCAATCGCAGCGAGGGAGAAAGCAGATGGCGGGTCGACTCGCGGTCGTCGGTGCCGGGCTGATGGGCTCGGGCATCGCCCAGGTGGCGGCGCAGGCGGGCTGGCAGGTGACGCTGCGGGACCTGGACGACGCGGCCACCAAGCGGGGCGTCGACGGCATCCGGAAGTCGCTGGAGAAGTTCGCCGAGAAGGGGAAGATCGAGGCGTCCGAGGTCGAGGCGGCGCTGGGTCGGATCACCCCGACCACGGACCTGGAGGCGGTCGCCGACGCGGACATCGTGGTCGAGGCGGTCTTCGAGCGGCTGGAGATCAAGCACGAGGTGTTCCGCGCGCTGGACAAGATCTGCAAGGCCGACGCGGTGCTGGCCACCAACACCTCGGCCATCCCGGTCACCCAGATCGCGGCGGTGACCGAGCGGCCGGAGTCGGTCGTCGGCACGCACTTCTTCTCCCCGGTGCCGATGATGAAGCTCTGCGAGCTGGTCCGCGGCTACAAGACCAGCGACGAGACGCTGGCGACGGTGAAGGCGTTCGCCGAGGAGATCGGCAAGACGGTCGTCGTGGTCAACCGGGACATCGCCGGCTTCGTCACCACCCGGCTGATCTCCGCGCTGGTCGTCGAGGCGGTCAAGCTGGTCGAGTCCGGCGTGGTCTCGGCGGAGGACCTGGACACCGCCTGCCGGCTCGGCTTCGGCCACGCCATGGGCCCGCTGGCCACCACCGACCTGACCGGCGTGGACGTGCTGCTGCACGCCTCGAAGAACATCTACACCGACACCGCCGACGAGAAGTTCTTCCCGCCGGAGCTGCTCCAGCGCATGGTCACCGCCGGTGACCTGGGCCGCAAGACCGGCAGGGGCTTCTACACGTACTGAGCCGGCCGCGCGGGCGGCGGGCGGCACCGTCCGTTGCCCGCGACCGGTCACGGCCGGGGCCGGCTGAGGGCGGCGCCGAGCAGGGCGAAGGCGTCCGGGATCACGGTGCCCCAGTAGGCGAAGTTGTGCCGGCCGTCCGCCCATGCCGCGCGTACCGGCGGCTCGGGCAGCTCCCCGGCCAGGGCGCGCACGTCGCGGAGGAAGTTGTCCTGCCGGCCGCACCAGAGGCCGACCGGGGTGCCGCGCAGCCGCGCCGCCCCGGTGAACACCGCGTCTCCGGGCCGGACCGCGGGGGAGAAGGCGGCCACCGCGCGCAACCATCCCGGGTACGCCTCGGCGAGCAGCAGCGCGCCGAAGCCCCCCATCGACCAGCCCCAGACTGCCGTCCGGTCGACGTCGAAGCCGCGCCGGGCGCACCAGGTGGGCACCTCCTCGCGCACCATCCGCTGCGGGTCGTCGGCCCCGGAGCGGCGCCAGGAGAGCCGGCCTCCGGTGGCACCGGCGAGCACGAAGGGCGGTGCGCCCCGGCGTACCGCGTCGGTGAGGAAGCGGGCGAGCCCGAAGCGCCCGAAGTCCCGGGGCGTGGCCGAGGCGCCGTGCAACACCAGGCACACGGGCAGGCCGCGGCCGTCGCCGTACCCCTCGGGGACGGCGGTCCAGAAGTCCACCTCGCGGCCCCGCGCGGCGGAGGCGATGCGGATCAGGCGTTCGTCTCCGGCCGGCGCGTCGGGAAGCGCGGGCACCGGCCCGGGGCGGGGGCGGGACAGTTCCCGGGCGGTGAGGCCGCCGAGCGCGGCCAGCGCCGCCGTGCCGGCGCCGGCCGCGAGCAGCCGGCGCCGGGTCAGAGGGTGAGCCATGCAGGCGAGTGTGACACCCGCCGGCCCGGCTGACCGCCCGGTTGCCCGGCGGGATCATGCCCGGGTGCTGCGGCGGCCGGCGGGTCCGCCGGGCGGCAGCTCAGCCGTCGCGCCGGGTGGTCCAGCGGAAGGTCCGCAGGCAGAGGATCAGGCCGACCACGCACCACGCGGCGAGCACCAGGGCGACCCGGCCCAGCTCGAACGAGCCGGCCGGCTCCTGGGTACCGAAGCTCTCCGGCAGGAAGACCGCGCGCAGGCCCTGGCACATCCACTTCAGCGGGAAGAACGCCGCCACCTGCTGCATCCAGCTGGGCAGCTCGGTGAAGACGAAGAACACCCCGGAGATGAACTGGAGCACCAGGGCGACCGGGGTGACCACGGCGGATCCGCTGCGTGCGGTGCGGGCCAGCGACGAGATGGCGATCCCGCACAGGGTGCAGGCGGTCACCCCCAGCACGGACACCCAGCCGAAGGTCAGCCACTTCGCCGCGGTGTCCGGCAGCTTGAGGTCGAACAGCGCCACGGCGACAGTCAGGAGCAGAGCGGTCTCGGCCACGCCGATCGCCACCACCATGATCACCTTGCCGGCGAACCACACCCACTTCGGCATCGGGGTGCCCCGGTAGCGCTTGAGCACGCCCCGGTCCCGCTCGATCGGGATCCAGATGCCGAGGTTCTGGAAGCTCACCGTCATCAGGCCGGTCGCGATCATGCCGGTGATGAAGTACTGGGTGAACTTGACCCCGCCGCCGATCTCGCCGCTGAAGATCGAGGCGAAGATCAGGATCATGATGATCGGGAAACCCATCGTGAAGACGACGGACTCCCGGCTGCGCAGGAACTGGGTGATCTCCAGCCGCCCCTGCCGCAGCGCGAGGGAGCCCGGACCGACCCGCCGGGCCGGGGCGGCGGCGACCGGGGCCGCCGGCTTCGTGGTGGTTGTCATCGGTGTCCGATCATCTTCAGGTAGACGTCTTCCAGGGTCGGTCGGGTCACCGTCAGGCCCGGGACCTCGCCGCCGTAGCGCGCGGCCAGCTCCGCCACCAGGGCCGTCGGCGTCGCGCTCTCCGTACGCTCCGGCGTCCCGTCCGGGGTACGCCAGGAGACCGTGGCCAGGGCCTCCTGCCGGTTGCCCAGCCGGTCCGGCGGGGCCACCTCGATCAACCGTCCGGCGGCGATCACGCCGACCCGGTCGGCGAGCGCCTCGGCCTCGTCCAGGTAGTGCGTGGTCAGCACGATGGTGGTGCCGGCGGCGGCCAGGTCCCGGATCAGCTCCCAGAACTCGCGCCGGGCCTCCGGGTCGAAGCCGGTGGTCGGTTCATCGAGGAAGAGCAGTTCGGGGTGGCCGATGATGCCCAGCGCCACGTCGAGGCGGCGCTTCTGGCCGCCGGAGAGGGTGTGGGTGCGGGCCTTCGCCTTCGCGCCGAGCCCCACCCGCTCGATCACCTTGTCCGGGTCGTCGCCGTCGGCGTAGAAGCCGGAGAAGTGCCGGACCACCTCGCCCACGGTCAGCTCGTCGAACTCGCCGGTGCCCTGGAGCACGATGCCGACCCGTGAGCGCCAGTCCTGGTCCGGGTGGGCCGGGTCGCTGCCCAGCACGGACACCTCGCCGGCGTCGCGCTGCCGGTAGCCCTCCAGGATCTCCACGGTGGTGGTCTTGCCCGCGCCGTTCGGGCCGAGCAGGGCGAACACCTCACCGCGGTGGACGTCGAGGTCCACTCCCGCCACCGCGACGTTGTCGCCGTACGCCTTGCGCAGTCCCCGTACGGAGATCGCGAGCTCGTCATCCATGCCGTCAAGTGTGCGACCTCGGCGCCAGCGCGGGGCGCCCGGGGTGTGGTGGTCGGGACCATGGCGCGCGCTCTGCCCCCGGACGTCCACGACATGGACCTGTGTGGTTTTCCACAGCCCGTTTTACTGAACGGTAACTTAGACTCCGGCCATGGACGAGAAGGCTCTCCCGGGCCGGCTGCCGGAGCGCGACCGCCCCTGGGTGATGCGCACCTACGCCGGGCACTCCTCCGCCGCGGCGACCAACGCGCTCTTCCGCCGCAACCTGGCGAAGGGGCAGACCGGCCTGTCGGTCGCCTTCGACCTGCCCACCCAGACCGGGTACGACCCGGACCACGAGCTGGCCACCGGCGAGGTGGGCCGGGTCGGCGTGCCGGTGGCGCACCTCGGCGACATGCGGGCCCTCTTCGACGGCATCCCGCTCGCCGGGATGAACACCTCGATGACCATCAACGCGCCGGCGATGTGGCTGCTCGGCCTCTACGGCACGGTCGCCGCCGAGCAGGGCGCCGAGCTGTCCCGCTGCGCCGGCACCACCCAGAACGACATCATCAAGGAGTACCTGTCCCGCGGGACGTACATCTTCCCGCCGGCGGCGTCGCTGCGGCTCACCGCCGACGTCATCGCGTACACGCTGCGCGAGATGCCGAAGTGGAACCCGGTCAACATCTGCTCGTACCACCTCCAGGAGGCCGGTGCGACGCCGGTGCAGGAGGTCGGCTTCGCGCTCGCCACCGCGGTCGCCGTGCTCGACGCGGTCCGCGACTCCGGCCAGGTGCCCGCCGAGCGGATGGGCGACGTCGTCCAGCGGATCTCCTTCTTCGTCAACGCCGGGGTGCGCTTCGTCGAGGAGAACGCCAAGATGCGCGCGTTCGGCGCGCTCTGGGACGAGATCACCCGGGAGCGGTACGGCGTCACCGACCCGAAGCAGCGCCGGTTCCGGTTCGGCGTCCAGGTCAACTCCCTCGGCCTGACCGAGGCCCAGCCGGAGAACAACATCCAGCGGATCGTGCTGGAGATGCTCGGCGTGACCCTCTCCCGCGACGCCCGGGCCCGCGCGGTGCAGCTGCCCGCCTGGAACGAGGCGCTCGGCCTGCCCCGCCCGTGGGACCAGCAGTGGTCGCTGCGGATGCAGCAGGTCCTGGCGTACGAGTCCGACCTGCTCGAATACCCCGACCTCTTCGAGGGTTCGCACGTGATGACCGCGCTGGTCGACGGGATCGTCACCGGGGCCCGGGTCGAGCTGGAGAAGGTGCTGGAGATGGGCGGCGTGGTGGCCGCCGTGGAGACCGGCTACCTCAAGAGCGCCCTGGTCGCCTCGCTGGCCGATCGGCGTCGGCGGATGGAGTCCGGCGCCGACGTGGTGATCGGCGTCAACCGGTTCACCGAGACCGAGTCGTCCCCGCTGACCGCGGCCGGCGCCGAGGCCGTCGAGCAGGTCGACCCCGCGGTCGAGGCGGCCGCCACCGCCTCCGTACGCGAATGGCGGTCCGGTCGGGACGGGCCGGCGGTCGACGCGGCACTGGCCCGGCTTCGCGCGGACGCCGCGACCACCACGAACCTGATGGCCGCCACGCTGGAGTGCGTGCGGGCCGGGGTGACCACCGGCGAGTGGGCGGGCGCGCTGCGCCAGGTCTTCGGCGAGTACCGGGCGCCGACGGGCCTCGCCGGCGGCGCCGGGGCCGGCGGCGACGCCGGGCTCGGGTCCGTCCGCGAGCGGGTCGCCGCCACCGCGCGCGAGCTGGGCAGCGGCCGGCTGCGGCTGCTGGTCGGCAAGCCCGGCCTGGACGGGCACTCCAACGGCGCCGAGCAGATCGCGGTACGCGCCCGCGACGCCGGCTTCGAGGTGGTCTACCAGGGAATCCGGCTGACCGCCGGGCAGATCGTCGCCGCCGCCGTCGAGGAGGACGTGGATCTGGTCGGCCTCTCGGTGCTCTCCGGCTCGCACCTGGCCGCCGTGCCGGCGGTGCTGGACGGCCTTCGGGCCGCCGGTCGGGGCGACCTGCCGGTGGTGGTCGGCGGCATCATCCCCGCCGGGGACGCGGAGGCGCTGCGGGCCGCCGGGGTGGCCCGGGTCTTCACCCCGAAGGACTTCGCGCTGACCGGCATCATCGATCAGCTCGTCACCGTCATCCGCGAGTCCAACGGCCTGCGCTGAGCCCTCGGGCCGCCGACTCGTGCCGGCCGGGTCAGCGGCTCTGGTAGGTCAGGCAGTCGGCCATGTCCATCGCCGGGCCGACGGTGATCGCCGGGGCGTGACACTCCAGGTCCGAGTTGTGCCGGCAGTCCGAGCGTGAGCAGGCGCCCACCTGCGCGACGAGCTGGTCGATTCCGCCGCGGACCGGCAGCTCCACGAAGGTGTGGCAGTGGGCGTGGTCGCTGCTGCCGATCGTGATGGCGAAGGCGTGGCAGTCGTTGGTGTGGTTGTAGGCGCAGGACGCGACGGCGCATTCCTGGACCCGGGGCATCTCCATCGCCGCGGTCATCGGTGACCTCCTTAGCTCTGGGTCCCATTTTAGGCATTTGACCGTTTCGCGCTCGGGCCTTTCCGGCGGTTGCGCGGCGTTCTGGTCCCGGTGGGCGGTCTGACCGCGCCCCGTGCCGGTTGCCTGGGGCGGGCTGGGACAGGCCCCGGAATGATGGCGGGCCGGCGGTCGTAGCAGGTCGACGGCTGGCAGGACATGCCGCTGACCCAGGCCGCCCAGACGGTGCAGGTGTCGGCCTACCCGGACGCCTACGCCCAGTGGGAGCAGCAGGCCGCCGACCTCGTCGGCCAGCACTGGAACAGCTGACAACCGAAGACGCTTGACAAGCCGCTGGCCGGCACCCCGAGACAGGGGTGCCGGCCAGCGGCGTATCCACGCGACCCAGGTCACAGGGCAACCACCACTCAGAGGGCGTCTTGGTCGGGTTGGATCTAATACACGCCGGTTGATGCCTTGCTGGGCTCGAGCGGAGCGGTTCGCGATGATCGATGTATGACGACTCCTCGCCGTCCGTATCGCACTGATCTGTCCGA
>NZ_JAPFQV010000019.1:0-88153 GCF_033804685.1 Micromonospora sp. RTP1Z1 | reverse complement strand
CAGCAACACCCAGCACGCTCTTACGCAGAATCGAGTTCATCACGAAGCTCCATTCGGGGGTTGGCGTCACCGCCGACGGGGGTCAGCAGGACACAAGCACCGTCAGGCGCCCAAAGTTTCAAGGGGGGAAAGTCTCTGCCCGATGTCAACCGCGGGGCGGGGGCCTCTTCACGGCGCCGGGACCATGTGTAACGACCGCCGGCCCGCCATCATTCCGGGGCCCGTCCACCAGCCCGTCGAGCGGGCCAGGTACTCGGTCGTACGTGATATGTAACGACCCCCGGCCCCCCACCATTCCGCCGCCAGCATGCCACCGGTCACACCCCGAACCCGACATCCGGCACCACACCACCCGACCCCGTCACCCCGAAACCGGACAACCGACACCAGAGACCCGACCCGGCGGCAACCACACCCACCAGACACCCCGGCGGACCCCGCCCACGACCGGGGTGCCGTGACCGGCGCAGGGATCAAGCCTGACCGCCCGGAGCCGGGCACGGCGGGCCACACCCCCACCGCAACCACCCACGAACCGAAAGGCACAGAACGGAACGACCGGCCAGCCCCCAGGTAGGGGGACCGGCCGGTCGAGGAAAGCTCAGCTCACCAGAGCTGCTGCACGATGTCCGCCGCCTGCTCCTCCCACTGCGCGTACGCGTACGGGAAGGCGGACACCTGCACGGTCTGCGCCGCCGCGGTCAGCGGCAGTTGCTGCCACTCTCCGACGTTCTTCAGCGCGCCGAAGAAGGCCTTGGCGGAGTAGTCCGGGTCGGTGACCTGCTCGGGCGTACCCCAACCGGACGAGGGACGCTGCTGGAACAGGCCCTGCGAGTCGTGGTCGTTGTACGCGCCGAGGTGGCCGAGGTTGTACAGCTTCGACTCCTGCAGCGAGGTGGCCACGCCGATGACGGCGCCCCGCTCCCCCACACCGGTGTCCTTGGCGGCCTTGACGATTTCCTTGGCGTTGGCGATCTGCGCGTCGTCGAGCGGGACGCGCGACTGGGCGCCCTCGACGCCGTGCGGGATGAGCTTGTCCCGGCTCGGCTTCTCAGAGGCCGGCTGGTTGACCTTGTCGGCGCCGGTGGTCTGCGCGGGCTCGACGGTTTCGGTCTTCTTGCCGGTGGCCAGGTCGATGGCAGCCACTGCGCCCGCATGGGGTCCGCCGGTCACCGGCGGCGCGGCGATGGCGGTGGGGCCGAACGCCAGGGCGCCGATGGCGGCCACGCCCGCGATGCTCAGCGCGGCCTTGCCCTGCGGGACCTTCCTGATCTTGCTCTGGGTTGTCTCCGCGATGGCGGGGAGCCACCGAGTGAAGTGCTGCTTCGTCTGTGCGATGGCGGGGAGCCATCGAGTGAAGTCCTGCTTCACGGAGGTTGCCCCTTTCGATCGTTACGACGCGCTCCCGGGTGAGCGCCCCTCGGGGGAACTACCGGCCGGTACGGGTTTGTGGTCCGGCGCTACGGGGGACACAACCAGCTACGCGTGTCGGTCATTCCGGAAATAGCGGGGTGCGGGAGAGGCCACGAACCAGGTCACGACGGGTTTCGGACAAGCTGACGGGCATCGGTACCCACGGGCACGAAACACCTGGGCGCACCGCGACGGACAGGCCGGGCACTGCGCCCTGCGGCCGAGCGGGAAAGCCGGATACTCCGGTCCGTCGTGCGACCCGGTCAGCGACTGGCCGGGGTACCGAACCGGACGAGGACGTGCCAGAGCTGCTTGAGGTGCTGGAGCGTGACCTCGGTCGGGCCGCGGTCGGCCCACCGCCCGGGCTCCGCGACGACCGACGCGGCGGCCCGGCCGATCAGGGCGGCGTGCACCGGCTCCGCCGGCCGGGCGAACTCCGCGTGCACGCGGGCGGCCAGCGGTGGGATGGCCGGCCCCCGGAACTCCGGGTCGATCCCGTCCACCGGCAACTCGAAACCGGTGTGCCAGACCAGCGGGAATCCGTGGCGGCGGGCGATACCCGCCAGCGTCCGTCCCGCGTCGGTGTCCCGGAACGACGGGTCAACCACCAGCGCCTCCACGTCCCTCGCGAGGCTCAGCTCGCCGTGGACCTGCGCCTCGACGTAGTCGTCGAGCGCCCGCCCCGGGGCCCCCGGGCGGGCCGACTCCCGCTCCCGGCGCCGCACCAAGGTACGCAGCAGCGTGCCGGTGTCCATGCCCGCCACCCCGAGGCTGACGCCGGTCCCGGCGGTGGTCTCCAGAAGCGCCGCGAGCACCGGCTCGAAGACGTCGACGGTGCCCAGCTCCTTCGGGCCGAGATGGCTGTCCCCGAGGCAGAGGGTGGCCCGGCCGAGGACCTCGGGACGCAACCGCAGGTGGCACGAACCGAACCGGGGGCAGGCGCCGTCCGGGTGGTCCAGCAGGTTGAGGCCGCCGTACCTCGGGCGATCCGCGGGGCGTACGTCGTCGCTCTGGTACGCCCCGCCGAACAGGGTCTCCTCCCAGCGGTCCCGGTCCCCACCGGGAAAGGCGGTCAGGCCACCGTTGGAGATGCCCGTCTCGAACTGGCTGCGGTAGACGCCCTCCTCATCGAGGGCGGTCGCGACCGTACGGCCGTCCCGCAGCAGGCGGTCCGGGTGGAAGTTCAGCGTCAGCCGGCCGTGCGCGGCGACCGCGGCGATCATGTCCTCCGGCCGGTACGCGGCGCCGGAACCGGCCAGGTGCCGGGCGATGACGGCCAGCGCGGGCGGCCGGTCATGCAGGGCGATCTGCCGGACGTGCCGCAGGGCGGCGGCCTGCGCCGGCGTAAGCGGACGTTGATCAGCCTGCGCGGGGACGGACATCGCCCGAGTATCGACAGGGTCCCCGCCGGGCGCACCTCAATTCCGGCCGCTCGGGCGCACCGAACGCGGTCAGGCGTCGCGGTCGGTGCCGAAGCCGTCGAGGTCAGTGCCCCCGGGCCAGCCATTCGCCCAGGTGAGGCGCCTCGGCACCGATCGTGGTGCTGTCGCCGTGACCGGTGTGCACGACGGTCTCCGGTGGCAGGGTGAGCAGCCTGGTCCGGATTGACTCGACGATGGTGCCGAAGTCGCTGTGGGAGCGGCCGGTGGCACCCGGCCCGCCGGCGAAGAGGGTGTCGCCGGTGAACACCACGCCGAGGGCCGGGGCGTGGAAGCTGCACGCGCCGGGGCTGTGACCGGGGGTGTGCAGCACCTGCAGGGCGGTGCCGGCCACCTCCACGGTGTCGCCCTCGACCAGCTCGCCCCCGGGCGGCATGTCGGGGTGCACCATGTCCCAGAGCACCCGGTCGGCCGGGTGCAGCAGCACCGGCGCGCCGGTGGCCCGGGCGAGCTCCGGCGCCACGCGTACGTGGTCGTCGTGGGCGTGGGTGGCCAGGACGGCGACCACCCGGCGGTCGCCGACGACCCGCAGGATGGCCGCCACGTCGTGCGGCGCGTCGACGACGACGCACTCGGCGTCGTCGCCGACCACCCAGACGTTGTTGTCCACGTCGAAGGTCTGCCCGTCGAGGGAGAACGTGCCGGAGGTGACCGTGTGGTCGACCTGGGCGGTCACGGGAAGACCACCACCGAGCGCAGCACGTCGCCGTGGTGCATCCGGGTGAACGCCTCCTCGACCTGGTCCAGGGCGATCTCCTCGGTGACGAAGGCGTCCAGGTCGAGGCGCCCCTGCAGGTAGAGCTCGGTGAGCGCGGGGAAGTCCCGGCTGGGCAGGCAGTCGCCGTACCAACTGGACTTCAGGGCGCCGCCGCGGCCGAAGATGTCCAGCAGCGGCAGCTCGACCTTCATCTCCGGGGTCGGCACGCCGACCAGCACCACCGTCCCGGCCAGGTCGCGGGCGTAGAAGGCCTGCTTCCAGGTCTCCGGGCGACCGACCGCGTCGATCACCACGTCGGCGCCGAACCCGCCGGTGGCCGCGCGGATCGCCTTGACCGGGTCGTCCTCGGAGGCGTTGACGGTGTGCGTGGCGCCGAACTTCCGCGCCCATTCGAGCTTGCGGGAGTCGGTGTCCACCGCGATGATCTTCGTCGCGCCGGCCAGCGCCGCACCGGCGACCGCGGCGTCCCCGACGCCGCCGCAGCCGATCACCGCGACCGAGTCGCCCCGGGTGACGTGGCCGGTGTTCATCGCCGCGCCGAGACCCGCCATCACCCCGCAGCCGAGCAGGCCCACCGCGGCCGGCCGGGCCGCCGGGTCGACCTTGGTGCACTGCCCGGCGTGGACGAGGGTCTTCTCGGCGAAGGCGCCGATGCCCAGCGCGGGCGACAGCTCGGTGCCGTCGGTGAGCGTCATCTTCCGGGCCGCGTTGTGGGTGTTGAAGCAGTACCAGGGGCGGCCGCGGCGGCAGGCCCGGCACACCCCGCAGACCGCGCGCCAGTTGAGCACCACGAAGTCGCCGGGGGCCACCCCGGTGACCCCCTCCCCCACCTGCTCGACGATGCCGGCCGCCTCGTGGCCGAGCAGGAACGGGTACTCGTCGTTGATGCCGCCCTCGCGGTAGTGCAGGTCGGTGTGGCAGACCCCGCAGGACTGGACACGGACGACCGCCTCACCAGGCCCCGGGTCCGGCACCACGATCGTGGTGACCTCCACCGGCGCGCCCTTGCTCCGCGACACGACTCCCCGGACTTCCTGGCTCACGGTCTCCTCCAGCCTGCGCTCGCGATCATGCTTCCCCGCGAACCTACCGCCGCCCACGGCCGCCGGCCCAGCGGAACGCGGCGGGTTATCCGGACCGACGCCGGGTACGCGGGGGCACGGTTCTCCGGCACCGACGGGAGTGATCATGAAGCTGACGCATGCGCCGCTGCGGCTCAGCACGGGGGCGTTCATCCTGAATTCCGGTCTCGGCAAGCGGACGCTGGAGGGCGAGGCCGCCACGGCGGTGCACGGCATGGCCGTCGGCGCGATCCCGCAGCTCAGGCAGCTGCCGGCGGACCGGTTCGCCAAGCTGCTGTCCCGGGGCGAGATCGCCCTGGGCGCCGCCCTGCTCGCCCCGTTCGTGCCCTCGCTGCTGGCCGGGCTGGGGCTGGCCGCGTTCGGCGCCGGGCTGGTCCAGCTCTACCTGAAGACGCCGGGGATGCGGGAGCCGCACAGCCTGAAGCCGACCCAGGCGGGCATCGGCCTGGCCAAGGACGTCTGGCTGGTCGGCGCCGGGCTCACCCTGGTCCTGGACTCACTGACCCACCGGCGTCGCCCCTGACCGGGCGCCGCCCTTGCCGTCCACCGGGCGCTGGCCGGTTGCCTCGCCGGCGGCAGCGGAGGCGGCCGTCGACGCAGCCGGGCGGGACCGGACCGCCCGGCCGGGTACGCCGGTCAGGCGACCACCGGCACCGGCACCGACACCCCGGCCCGTTCGGCGGCGTACCGGCGCCGGGCGGCGTTGCGGTAGCGCAGTACCTGCACCGCGCCGAGGCCCCAGAGCAGGTACTGCACGGCGAACGCCCAGCGGAACGCGTCCAGCGGCGGGGTGGACCGCCCGGCGGGGGTGGCCAGGTCGAGGACCACGCCGACGGCCAGCACCAGGGCGATCGAGGCGACGAAGCCGCCCACGTTGACGATCCCGGTGGCGCTGCCGATGCGGTGCACCGGATTGAACGTGCGCGCGTAGTCGAAGCCGATGACCGAGCCGGGTCCGTTGACCGCGAGGACGACCACCAGGGTGACCAGCAGCAAGTGCGGCGCGCGTCCCGGCCACGCGAGCACCACGGCCCAGACTGCGGCGGTGACCGCGGTGATGGCGAAGACCACGACCGAGCGGCGGAACGGGTGCCGGGCGCACAGGTGCGCGATGACCGGACCGCAGACCAGGGTCGCGACGGTCATCAGGGTGAGCAGGGAGGCGGCGGCGGTGGGTGAGAGGCCCTGACCCTGCACCAGGAACGGGTAGCCCCAGAGCAGCGCGAAGACCGAGCCGGAGAACTGGGTGACGAAGTGGGTCCACAGGCCGAGCCGGGTGCCCGGGTGGGCCCAGGCGGCGGCGAGCTGCCGGCGTACGGTCGCCAGGTCCGGGGCGACGGCGGCGGCGGCGTGCTCGGCGTGCGGGGTGTCCCGTACCGCCACGAGCACCAGCAGCAGCACGGTCGCGCCGAACGCGGCCGCGGTGATGAAGGCGGGGGTCCAGCCGGCGTGGTGCAGCAGCGCCACCAGGGGCACGGCGCCGAGGACCGCCCCGAGCTGCCCGACGGTGCCGGTGAGCTGCACCAGCAGCGGGTTGCGCCGGCCGGGGAACCAGAACGCCACGATCCGCAGCACGCTGATGAAGGTCATCGCGTCGCCGAGGCCGACCAGGACCCGGGCGGCGACGGCGAGCCGGACGTCGGTGGCGACGGCGAAGCAGAGCTGCCCGGCCACCATCAGCGCGCCACCGGCCAGCAGCAGCCGGCGGGAGCCGAACCGGTCGAGCAGCACCCCGACCGGCACCTGCATGGCCGCGTACACGCCGAGCTGGGCGACGGTGAAGGTGGCCAGCGCGGAGGCGTTGATGTGGAAGCGGTCCGCCGCATCCACCCCGGTCACGCCGAGCGAGCTGCGGTGGAACACCGCGGCCACGTACGCGGTGAGCGCGACCGCGTAGACCAGGACGGCGGGGCGGCGCGCGGCGGCGGCTCTCACCGCAGCGTCCGCAGCACGGTCGCGGCGTTGTCGATGTGCGCGCCCACGGCGTCGAGCCAGGCCTTCGGGTCCTCGCCGTCGAGGGCGGCGAGCTGGCCGGCGTGCTCGGCGAGGACCACCTCGGCCCAGCCGGGCGAGAGCCGGAAGCTGGCCTCGCCCATGCGCAGCTGCCGGTCGCGCAGCCGGTGGTACAGCTCGGCGAGGATCTCGTTGCCGGCGGCCTCGACGACGGTGGCGTGGAAGGCCCGGTCGGCGGCCATCAACGCGGTCACGTCGCCGGCCGCGTGCGCCTGACGCATCTCGGTGAGCCAGCGGGACAGGTCGGCCTTCAGCTCGGCGCGGCGCGGCCACACCCGCTCCGCGGCGTGTAGCTCGACCAGCCGGCGGGCCTCGATGACGTCGGCGATCTCGCGGGCGGACACCGGCCGGATCAGCGCGCCGCGCTTGGGGTAGAGGGCGACCAGCCCCTCGGTCTCCAGGCGGAGCAGCGCCTCCCGGACCGGGGTGCGGGAGACCCCGGCGGCCTCGGCGATCTCGCCCTCGCTGATCAGCGATCCACCCGGGTAGACCTGCTCCAGGATGGCGCGCTTCAGGTGCCGATAGGCCCGCTCGGCGGCGGACGGCACGGTCGACGAGGCCGTGGGATGCGTCATGTATCTATGATGCGTCCCAGTCGGGCGTGACCGTGACGCCGGGCGCCCGAAGGTGGCCCACGCCACGCGCCGCCGCGTCAGCCGGGTCGCAGCGTGACGAGGCCGTCGTCGCCGAGGACGAACCGGGTCCGGTACGGCGCGCCCAGCCCGTCCAGCAGCTCGGCCAGCCAGCGGGCCTCCTCCGGCCCCGCCGGCTCCAGTCGCATGCGGCGCATCCGCACCGGGGCGAGCCGCAACCGGCGCAGCTCACCGGTGCCGGCGTCCAGGGTGGCCAGGTGCAGCAGCCGCAACTCCGGCCGGTACGCCTCCTCCCCGCCGATCCCCTCGTAGTCGTCGATCAGGTCGCCGCAGCCGTACAGCACGAGCCGGCCCCGGTACCGCTCGACCGGGCGGGGGTGGTGCGACGAGTGCCCGTGGATCAGGTGCACGCCCGACTCCACGAGCCGGTGCGCGAACTGCACGTGCTCGTCCGGCACCTGGTAGCCCCAGTTCGACCCCCAATGCACGGAGACCACCACCAGGTCCGTCGGCCCCGCCTCCCGGCCGATCCGGTCGGCGAGCGCCCCGGCCGTCGCCTCGGACACCTCGGGCAGGTACGCCACGCCGGGTCGCCCGCCGGTCGCCCCCCACTGCGGCGGGATGCCGCTGGACGGGGCGCCCACCGACCAGACCAGCAGCCGCCGGCCGCCGTCGAGGGGCACCCGCGCGGGCCGCCACGCCTCGTCCTCGTCCCGGCCCGCGCCGGCCGGCGTGATCCCGGCCCGCCGCAGGCCGTCCAGGGTGTCGGTGAGCCCCTCCGCGCCGAAGTCGAGGACGTGGTTGTTGGCCAGCGCGCAGACGTCGAGCCGGGCCGCGGTGAGGCAGGCGAGGTTGTCCGGGTGCATCCGGTAGTGGATGCCCTTGCCCGGGGCGTACTCGCCGCGCCTGGTCACCGCCGTCTCCAGGTTGACGATCCGCACGTCCGGGCACAGCTCGTCGAGGAGGCGCAGCGCCGCGCCCCACGGCCACTCCGGCGGGACCGGCCGCGGGACCGGGCCGGCGACGGACTCGGCCAGCTCGACGTAGCGACGGGCGTCGGTGACCGCCTCCTCCCGCAGCCCGGGCGGGCCCGGCCGGGGCAGGATCTGGTCGACGCCGCGACCGGTCATCACGTCGCCGGCGAGCAGCAGGGTCACCTCGGCCACGGGTTCGTCTTCCCCGCCCGGCCAGGTCCCGCACCTGCTCGGACCCGGGAATTGCGCGAGCCCGGTCGAGTGCCGGTCGGTGCCGGCGGCCGACGTCACCGCGCCAGCCGCCCCGCCGCCCCGCCGCCGGGCTTGCCGGTTCCGCGATCGGGGCCGTCGGCCCGGATATCGTGTGGGCGCACCTGGCGGGCCCGCGGTGAGGAGCACTCTCGTGACCACCAGCACCACACACGTCCGCTCCTGGTACCGGCCGATGCGGGCCCGCCGGCCCGACGAGGAGCACCGGGTCACCACGCCGTTGGAGCTCTTCTTCGACCTCTGCTTCGTGGTGGCGGTGGCCCAGGCGTCCGGCAGCCTGCATCACGACCTGGCGGAGAACCACCTCGGGCACGCGGTCAGCAGCTACCTGATGGTGTTCTTCGCGATCTGGTGGGCCTGGATGAACTTCACCTGGTTGGCCTCCGCCTACGACACCGACGACGACGTCTACCGACTCACCATCCTGGTGCAGATCGCCGGGGCGCTGATCCTCGCCGCCGGCGTGCCACGGGCGTTCACCGACGCGGACTTCACCACCATCACCTACGGCTACGTGGTGATGCGGCTCGCCGCGATCGTCAACTGGCTGCGCGCGGCGGCCGGCAACCCGGAGCGGCGGTCGACCGCAACGACCTACGCGGCGGGTGTCTTCGTCGTGCAGCTGGGCTGGCTGCTGCGGCTCGCCCTGCCCGCCGGGTTGGCCCTGCCGGCCTACTTCGTGCTGGCCCTCGCCGACGTGCTCGTGCCGGTGGTGGCCGAGCGGCTCGGGAAGACCAGCTGGCATCCGCACCACATCGCCGAGCGGTACCAGCTGTTCACCCTGATCGTGCTCGGTGAGGCGATCCTGTCCATCTCGGTGGCGATCCAGAGCGGGGTGGACGCCGGGAACCCGAAGCTGTGGTTGCTCGCCGCGGCCGGAGCGATGATCGTCTTCGCGCTCTGGTGGCTCTACTTCGACCGGCCGGGCCAGCTGCCGCCCGGCTCCCTGCGCGGCGCGTTGTTCTGGGGCTACGGCCACTACCTGATCTTCGCCGCGATCGCCGCGGTGGGCGCCGGCCTCGCCACCGCGGTCGACCACGACCTGCACGTCGCCCACGTCTCCGGCCGGACCGCCGGGTATGCCGTGGCGGTACCCGTCGCGGTGTACCTGCTCGTCCTCTGGACCCTGCACCTGCGCTGGAAGCGGCGTTTCGGTCTGGTGCTGTTCCCGGTCGCGGCCGTGCTGGCCCTGGTCACGCCGTGGCTGCCGGCGCCGGTGCCGGTGCTCGCCGGCCTGCTGTTCGCCCTGGTGGCGGTGACGCTCGTGCTGCGGCACCACGGGGCGGCCGACGGCACCGCCTGACCGAGCGGGCAGACTCGCGCGGCGGTGCCCCGCCCGTGAGCGGGTCAGGGTCGGTCGACGTCCGCCCAGAACTCGCGGAGCAGCGCGTGGAACTCCTCGGCCCGCTCGATCTGCGGCATGTGCCCGGTGTCGGCGAACAGGTGCGTCCGCGCCCGGGGCAGCCGGGACCGGGCGGCGGTCAGGTGGGTGGCGGGGAGGATCAGGTCCCGGTCGCCCCAGACCACCAGCGTGGGGACGTCGAGCGCGGCGACCGCGTCGAGCAGCTCGCCCCGCCACTGTGGACGTACGCCCCGCCAGGTGCCGAGGCTGCTGACCAGTTCCAGCATCACCCGGGCGGCGTGCGGCTGCCGGGCCACCGCGAGCGCGGTCGCGATCCGCTCATCGGTGGCGTACGCCGGGTCGCGGAAGATCGCCAGCTCGGTGCGGCGGGCGATGGCCGGGTGGGGGCGCAGCAGCAGCCGGCCGAGCGGGCGCAGGGCGAGCAGTCGCAGCGCGACGGTCACCTCCTGGCCGAACCCGGCGCTGTTGACCAGCGCCAGGCTGGCCGCCCGGGACGGCTCGTCGGCGGCCAGCCGCATCGCCACCGCCCCGCCGAGGGAGTTGCCGACCAGGTGCGCCGGCCGGTCGACCCCGGCCGCGTCGAGGAAGCCCGCGACGGCCGCGGCGAGCGCCGGCAGGGTGTGCGGGGCGTCCAGCGGCGCGGAGCCGCCGTGGCCGGGCAGGTCGACGCTGACCACCCGGTGGTCGGCGGCCAGCAGCTCATGCTGGGCGGTGAAGTCGTCGAGGGTGCGCCCGATGCCATGCAGCAGCACCACGGCCGGCCCGGCGCCGGAGATCCGGCAGCGCATCCGCCGCCCGGCGACCGTCAGTTCGTCGGCGGGCGGCAGGGAGACGGTCATGCCGGCTGCCCTGGGGTGGCCTCGGGGGTCAGCGGGTCGACCGCCGGCCGGGGCGCGGACGATGGGTCCGCCGCCGGGGCGGGCGCGGGCGCCGGGGCGGGCTCCAGCCGGGACGTCGGCCGGGCCGCGGGGCCGCCCGCGCTCCGGTTGAGGCCGGCGGCCAGGACCCGGTGGTAGGAGGCGGGGGCGAGCCGGGCCAGCAGGTCGGGCAGCTTCGCCGACCAGCCGATCAGTACCCGCCCGCGGCGGCGTTCCACCCCGCGCAGGATCACCTCGGCGGCCTTCGCCGGGTCGATGGAGAGCAGCTTCTCGAACTGTCTGCGGCCGGCCTCGTACTCCTCCCGGGAGACGCCGCTGCCCACCCGGGCGCTCTGCGCGATCCGGGTCCGGATGCCGCCCGGGTGCACCGAGGTGACCCCGACGCCGTCGTCGGCCAGCTCGTGCCGCAGCGCCTCGGTGAAGCCGCGGACGGCGAACTTGCTGGCCGAGTAGGCGGCCTGCCCGGCGGGGGCGATCAGCCCGAAGAGGCTGGAGACGTTGACCAGGTGGGCGCCCGGCTCGGCCTTGAGCGCGGGCAGCAGCGTGTGGGTCAGCCGGACCACGGCCCGGAAGTTGATGTCGACGACCCAGAGGAACTCGTCCAGGGTGACCTGGTCGAACCGGCCGCCCAGCGCGACGCCGGCGTTGTTGACCAGCAGCCGGATCCGCGGGTGCGCCCGGCGGATCTCCGCGGCCGCCCGGTCGGTCGCGTCGGCGTCGGCGAGGTCGACCAGGTGGGTGTCGATCCGCCGGTCGGGGTGGGCGGCGCGGATCGCGGCGACCACCGCGTCGAGCCGTTCGGCGTCCCGGTCGAGCAGGACCAGGTCGGCGCCGCGCCGCGCGAGGGCGTGCGCCAGTGCCTCGCCGATGCCGCTTGCCGCGCCGGTGACGACGGCGGTGCCGCCGGGGAAGACGAAGTCACGCATCCGGTGCTCCTCTCGGTCAGGCGACGGGGGTGTCGGCGGGCATGTCCACGGCAGGGTCGGCGGCCGGCCCGGCCGGGGAGTCCCCCGTCGGCGTGCCGGCGCGGGTGAAGCGGACGCCCTCGTCGGTGAGCCGGCCGTGCCGCATCAGCAGCACGTCGCAGGGGTAGTTCTGGTGCAGCCGCCAGGGCGCCACCGGCCCCTGCTTGGGCAACTGGTCGACGGCGCGCAGCACGTACCCGGACTTCAGGTCGATGATCGGCTCCAGCTCGCCGGAGGCCGGGGCGATCGGGGTGACGATCTGCTGGCCGGTGGCGTCGAGGTGGCGCAGCAGTCGGCAGACGTACGTGGCGACAAGGTCGGCCTTGAGCGTCCAGGAGGCGTTGGTGTAGCCGATCGTCATGGCGAAGTTCGGCACGCCGGAGAGCATCATGCCCTTGTACGCGACGGTCTCCGCGAGGTCGATCTCCTGCCCGTCCACGGCCATGGTCATGCCGCCGAGGGCCAGCAGGTTGAGGCCGGTGGCGGTGACCACGATGTCGGCGGGCAGTTCCTCGCCGGAGGCGAGCCGGATGCCGTGTTCCGTGAAGGTGTCGATGGTGTCGGTCGCCAACGCCGCCCGGCCGGCCTTGACGGAGTCGAACAGGTCGCCGTCCGGGACGACGCAGAGCCGCTGGTCCCAGGGGTTGTACCGGGGTGAGAAGTGCCGATCGATGTCGTAGCCGACCGGCAGGCGGCCCTTGGCGGCGCGGCGCAGGAGCTTCTTGATCAGTCGAGGGGCGCGCCGGCTGAGCTGGAAGTTTGCCACCCCGAGCAGCACGTTCTTCCAGCGCACCACCGGATACGCGGCCTTCGGGGGGAGCCAGCGCCGCAGCGCGTCGGCCAGCACGTCGTGGGAGGGCAGCGAGATGACGTACGTCGGTGAGCGTTGCAGCATGGTGACGTGGGCGGCCCGCTCGGCCATCGCCGGCACCAGGGTGACCGCGGTGGCGCCGCTGCCGATCACCACCACCCGCTTGCCGGTGTAGTCCAGGTCCTCGGGCCAGTGCTGCGGGTGCACGAGCCGGCCGGCGTACCGCTCGACGCCGGGGAAGTCCGGGGTGTAGCCCTCGTCGTAGCGGTAGTAGCCGGAGCAGGTGAAGAGGAAGGCGCAGGTGAGCACGACCTCCTCGCCGGTGTCGTCGCGGCGGGCCTGCACGGTCCAACGGGCGCGGGAGCTGTCCCACTCGGCGTGGACCACCCGGTGGTGGAAGCGGATGTGCTGCTCGACGCCGTACTCGCGGGCGGTGTCCCGGACGTACGCGCGGATCGAGTCGCCGTCGGCGATCGCCTTCGGGTTCGTCCACGGCTTGAAGGAATAGCCGAGGGTGTACATGTCGGAGTCCGAGCGGATGCCCGGGTAGCGGAACAGGTCCCAGGTGCCGCCGATCGCCCCGCGGGCCTCGAGCACGGCGTAGGTCTTCTCCGGATAGTTGCGTCGCAGGTGCACGGCTGCGCCGATGCCGGAGAGCCCGGCACCGACGATGAGAACGTCGACGTGGTCGGAGTGCATGGCATCTCCCGTTCGCGGGGCAGTGGACCGGACACTATCCACCGCCGCCGACGCCAGTCAACACCCTGTCGAGTGGAATCGACAGGGTGTTGAGCGGGTGTAGCATCAACCGTCATGACCACCGCCCGTACGCCCACCGGAGCCGCGCCGACGCGCGGGCGGCGACCGGGCCGCTCGACGGGCGACGACCGGGAGCTGGCCATCCTCGCCACCGCCGAGCGGCTGCTGGCGGAGCGTGCCTTCGGCGACATCTCCATCGACGACCTGGCTCGGGGCGCCGGCATCTCCCGGCCGACGTTCTACTTCTACTTCCGGTCCAAGGACGCGGTGCTGCTCACCCTGCTCGACCGGGTCATCGAGGAGGCGGACGCCGCCGCGGGCGACGTGCTGGACCGCCTCGCCGAGGACCCCCGGGCCCGCTGGCGGGAGCTGATCGGCCGGTTCCACGCCACCTTCGGCGGCCACCGCGCGCTCGTGCTGGCCTGCGCGCAGGTGCGCGGCACCAACGCCGAGGTGCGCCAGCTCTGGGCCGTCGTGCTGGAGCGCTGGGTGCACGCGGTCGAGACCGCCATCGAGGGGGAACGCCGGCGCGGCGCGGCCCCGGACGGACTGCCCGCCCGGGACCTCGCCATCGCGCTGAACTCCATGAACGAACGGGTCTGGTACGCCACCTTCGCGGGCGACGGCCCGGCCGTGGCCGAGCGGGACGTGGTCGACGTCCTGCTCGACGTCTGGCTGACCGCGATCTACCGCACGGTGACCCCGCCGCAGGCCTGAGCGGCCGCGTGCGCCCGGCCCAGCCGGTTCAGCATCAGGTTGAAGTCGGTGGCGGACAGCACCGGCCCGGCCCGCTTCTCCAGGCTGCGCACCGGCGCGTGCAGCCGCACCGGCGTCTCCACGGCTCCGTCACGGGTCAGCACCCAGGCTCCCCGCTGGCGGGTAGGCCCGCCGAACAGCCACGTCGGCCGCACGTCGAAACCCGTCACCTCCGACCACGGCAGGAGCCGGGAGCGGAAGATGTACCGCAGCAGCAGCCCCCGCTCGTCGCGGTAGACGCCGGCCAGATACAGCCGGACCACGAAGGTGAGCCACACCGCCACAAAGGCGACCGGGAGGAGTAGGCCCCCCGCAGTCAACAGATGGCCGTCGCCCAGCTCGCGCAGCAGGGCCACGACCAAGGTCAGTGCCACCACGGCGCCCACGAGCACCATTAGCCCGAGGACCGCCTGCCGCAGCCCCCAAGGATCGACCCGTCTCCATCGCCGCACGGGCGTCACTCTAGACCGTGCGGGCAAAGTCCATGATCCAGTTTGTCTCCCACGTCCGCTCGCCGTCCGTGGAAAACGCCTGTTCCCAACGGCAGGAAGTGGGCGTGATCCGGGACCAGATGAACCGGCAGCGGACCGGCCGCCCCTCGTCGGTATCGTCGGCGAAGAAGGTGCCCACCCCGTCGGCGAACCGGCCGACCACCGGCGGCAGCTCCAGGATCCCCCGCCGGCTGTGCATCCAGTAGATCGACCAGAGCCCGGTCGCCGGGTCGAGGATCCGCACGGTCGAGCCGGAGAAGCCCCGGGTGGGGCAGCGCATCTCGTCGAAGCTGCCTGCGCCGTCGAAGAACCGGTGCGCCACCGAGGTGGCCGGGAATTCGTCCCACTCGTCGCTACCGACGTGCCGCTTCATCAGGCGATGGTTGGTCACGTCCCAGGTCCCGGCCAGGAAGTCGAAGTCGCCCATCAGAATCCCACCGGCCCCGCGGTGCGGGTGTCGCCCAGGTAGCCGGCCAGATCCGGCCGGTCGGGGGCGAGGACGTGGCGGACCCAGGCGGCCCGCTCGTGCTCCAGCACGCCCAACTCCCAGACGCAGCCCACGCCCGGGCGTGGCATCGGCACGAAGTGCGCCGGGTCGTCGTCCGGGCAGTCCAGGGCGGCCTGGCCGGCGACCGCGATCCGGCACTCCACCACGTTGTCCCAGAACCAGCTGTACGCCAGCAGGTACGCGCCGCTGTCCGCACCCCGGTGCAGCACCACCCAGCTCGCCGGTGGCGTGCCGCCGTCGGGCTCGGGCAGCAGCCGGGGCAGGAAGGCGTACGCGGCCTCCACCACCTCCGGTTCGAGGCGGCGGTCGGGCTGGTCGATGTGGTAACGCTTGACGTGCCGGCCGGAGAACTCGGCGGTTCCCGGCACGGTCAACTCCTTGTCGCGAAAAGCCATGCCGGGACGGTAGAACAGTTCCCCTGACAGCTACTGTCAGCAGATGCGCGCCAGTCGGCTGCTCTCCGTCCTGCTGCTGCTCCAGACCCACGGCCGGCTCACCGCCGCCGAGCTGGCGCAGCGGCTGGAGGTGTCCGTCCGGACCATCTACCGGGACGTCGAGTCGCTGCACGCCGCCGGGATCCCGCTGTACGGCGAGGCCGGGCACGCCGGCGGCTACCGGCTGGTCGACGGCTGGCGGACCCGGCTGACCGGGCTCACCGCCGAGGAGGCGGAACGGCTGCTCTTCGCCGGGCTGCCCGGGCCGGCCGCCGAGCTCGGCTACGAGTCGGTCGTCGCCACCCTGCAGCTCAAACTGCGGGCCGCGCTGCCGCCGCCGCTGGCCGACCGGGCCGCCCGGCTCCAGGAGCGCTTCCACCTGGACACCCCCGGCTGGTACTCCGACGGCGACCCCTCGCCCCACCTGGCCCTCACCGCCGACGCGGTCTGGCGGCAGCACCGGATCCGGGTCCGCTACCGGAGCTGGAACGGCGAGGTGACCCGCACCCTGGAGCCGTACGGCCTGGTGCTCAAGGGCGGCCGCTGGTACGTGGTGGCCGCCCGGCCGGAGCGGGCCGACCCGGCCACCTACCGGGTGAACCAGATCCTGGCGCTGACTTCGCTCGACGAACCCTTTGACCGGCCCACCGACTTCGACCTGCCCGGGTGGTGGCGGGCGCATGTGGTCGACTTCCGGGCCCGGCTGCACCGCGACGAGGCGGCCATCCGGCTCTCCCCCCGCGGGCGGGAGCGGCTGCGGGAGATCTGCAGCGACGCGGTGGTCGCCGCAGTCGACGGCAGCGCCGGGCCGCCGGACGACGCTGGCTGGGTGCGGGCGATGGTGCCGATCGAGTCGCTCACCCACGCGCACGGCGACCTTCTCCGGCTCGGCGCCGAGGTGGAGGTGCTCTCCCCCACCGAGCTGCGCGCCCGCCTCGCCGAGACGGCCGCCGCGCTGGCCGCGCTGTACGCTCCGACGCACCCGGTGGCCGGTATGCCGGTCCCCGCCGCGGCCGCTGATCCGCGGGTCGCGCCCCGCGGATCGGTCATGGACTGACCAGCCGGTCAGCGCGGCGCGCGCAGGGCGGCGCCGACGGTGGCCCCCATCGGCACTGACCAGCATCACCGACTTCACCGATCGACCCGGCGGCGAAACCGGGACCGGGCGACCTTCAGCGCCACCGTCCGCAGCCAGGCCTCCGGGTTGTCCACCCGACGCAGCTGACCGGGCCTGGCCAGGGCCCGGACGAACGGCTCCCGCACGACATCCTCCGCATCGGCGTAGTCGCCGTGCACTCGGTACGACCGGCCAGCGGGCCGCGAGGTGACATTCTCATCGGAACACCGATGAGTCCCCGACCGACCCGACGTTGTACGTCATGACAGCTGTCACCGAGGCCAGGGAGGCCGATCATGGACTGGAAGCTCGAACTCGTCGTGGTGCCCGTCTCGGACGTGGACCGGGCCAAGGCGTTCTACCTGGACCAGACCGGGTTCCGGCTGGACGTGGACCAATCCGCCGGCGAGGACTTCCGCGTCGTGCAGCTCACCCCGCCCGGCTCTGCCTGCTCGATCGCGCTGATGCGCAATCCGGGTGCGGCGGGCTCGCTGAGCGGGTTGCACCTGGTCGTCCCGGACATCGACGCGGCGCGGACGGAGCTGGTGGACCGGGGCGCGAAGCCCGGCGAGGTCTTCCACTTCGCGGCCGGCGGCGTGCAGGCCCCCGGGCCGGACCCGGAGCGGCGGGACTACGGCTCCTTCCTGTCGCTGCGCGACCCGGACGGCAACGAGTGGCTGGTCCAGGAGGTCGGCCGGGCCAGGGCGGCAGCAGCGTGACGGCGGATCTGCACACCGCACCGGCCGACCCCGACTTCGCCGCGCTGACCGAACGCCACTGGCGCGAGCTGCACGTGCACTGCTACCGGATGCTCGCCTCCTTCGACGACGCCGAGGACGCCGTCCAGGAGACGTACCTGCGGGCGTGGCGGGGGCGGGACGGCTTCGACGGCGGGCAGGTGCGGGCCTGGCTCTACCGGATCGCCACCAACGTCTGCCTGGATCTGCTGCGCCGCACCGGCCGGCAGCCGCGCGCCGTGCGGTCGTACGCGGAGGTGCCGTGGTTGCAGCCGTACCCGGACCGGTTGCTGGACCGGGTCGCGCCGGGCGACGAGCAGCCGGACGCGGTGGCGGTGACCCGGGAGACCATCGAGCTGGCGTTCCTCGCTGCCATGCAGGTGCTGCCGGCCCGGCAGCGGGCCGCCTTCCTGGTCCGCGACGTGCTCGGCTGGTCGGCGGCGGAGACGGCGAAGCTGCTGGAGACCAGCGTGGCGGCGGCGAACAGCGCCCTGCAGCGGGCCCGGGCCACCCTGCAGGCGCATCTGCCGGCCCGCCGGGCGGACTGGGCGGCCAACCCGGCCGACGAGCGGGAACGGGAGCTGCTGGCCCGGTTCATCGACGCCCACGAACGCTGCGACGCTGCCGCCGCGCTCGCGGTGGCAGCGCCGGACCTGCGGATCACCATGCCACCGGCGCCGATGTGCTTCGACGGGGTCGCGGCCTTCGCGCCACTGCTGGAACGGGCCTTCGGCCCGGAGCGGGACGGCGACTGGCGGCTGCTGCCGACGTCCGCCAACCGGCTGCCGGCCGCCGCGAGCTACCTGCGGCGACCCGGCGACCCGGTGTTCCGGGCGTTCAAGCTGGACGTACTGCGGGTCCGGGATGGGCGGATCGCCGAGATCACCACGTTCGGCCACGCGCTGTTCCCCGCGTTCGGCCTGCCGGCGGAGCTCTGAGGTGGCTTTCTGGTCGCCGGGCGGCGCGTGCCGTCCGGCGACCGGCCGCGGCCGGCCCGGTCAGGGCGGATGATCGGGGGCATGGACCGACGACCGCCGCGGGGGCACCACATGGTGCCGCACACCGCCGACGTCCGGATCGAGGCGTGGGCGCCGGATCGGGAGGGGTGCGTGGCGGAGGCGGTCACCGCGCTGGTGGGCACCTTCGTGGATGCCTCCGGCGCGACCCCCGAGGCCGACGTCGAATTCCACGTGCCGCCCGGTGCGGACGAGGACCTGCTGGTCGGCGTACTCGATGAAGTGATCTTCCGGATGGAGACGGAGGGCGAGTTGCCGCTCGCGACCGAGGTGCGGGCGGCCGACGACGGCGGCCTGACGATGCGTTGGCGCGCCACCGGCACGGACGCGGTGGAGCTGGTCGGCGCGGTGCCCAAGGCGGTCTCCCTGCACGAGCTGCGCTTCGGCCCCGACGGGAACGGCTGGTCCTGCGCGGTGACGCTGGACGTGTGACCGCTCAGCCCTTGACCACGCCGAGCGGGACGAGCCGGGCCACCCGCCGGCACAACCCGGCGCCCTCGGCGGCTGCCACCACGGCGGTGATGTCCTTGTACGCGGCCGGCATTTCCTCGGCCAGTCCCCGCCGGGATGCCCCGCGCACCGCGATGTCCTGCGCCTCCAGCTCGCGCCGCGGGTCGTGCCCGCGTTCCGCCTTGGTGGCCTGCTTGCGGCTCTGCACCCGGCCCGCGCCGTGGCAGGTGGAGGCCCACGCCGGCGCGCCGGGGACGCCGGTGAGCACGTACGAGCCGGTCCCCATCGAGCCGGGGATGAGGACCGGCTGGCCGACCCCGTGCAGGTCGTCCGGCAGGTCGGCGTGGCCGGGCGGCAGCGCCCGGGTGGCGCCCTTGCGGTGCACGCAGAGCCGGCGCGCCGCGCCGTCCACCTGGTGCGTCTCGATCTTGGCGAGGTTGTGCGAGATGTCGTACACCAGGTCCAGGTCGCTGCCGGTGATCCGTTGGAAGACCTGTCGGGCCGCGTGGTGGAGCAGCTGCCGGTTGGCCCGGGCGTAGTTGGCCGCGGCGGCCATCGCGCCGAGGTAGGCCCGCCCCTCGTGGGACGAGACGGGGGCGCAGGCGAGCTGCCGGTCGGGCACGTGGATGCCGTACCCGCGCATCGCCTTCTCCATCTCGTGGACATAGTCGGTGCAGATCTGGTGGCCCAGCCCGCGCGACCCACAGTGGATCATCACGCAGACCTGGCCGGTCCGCAGCCCGAAGGCGCTCGCCACCGCCTCGTCGTACACCTCCTCGACGGCCTGCACCTCCAGGAAGTGGTTGCCGGAGCCGAGGCTGCCGACCTGGTGCGCGCCCCGCTCCACCGCCCGGTCGCTGACCTGGGCCGGGTTCGCGTCGTCGACCGCGCCGTAGTCCTCGCAACGGTCCAGGTCTCGTTGGACGCCGTACCCGCGCTCGACGGCGTACCGGGAGCCGCCGCGCAGCATTCCGTCGAGTTCGGCGCGGTCGGCCAGGTGCCACACCGCGCCCTTGCCCATGCCGCGCGGGGTCGCCGCGCCGAGGCCGTCCATCAACGCGTGCAGCCGGGGCCCCAGGTGGGCCCGGTCCAGGTCGGCGGTGAGCAGCCGCACCCCGCAGGAGATGTCGAAGCCGACCCCGCCGGGCGAGACCACCCCGCCGTCCTCGATGTCGGTGGCCGCGACCCCGCCGATCGGGAAGCCGTAACCCCAGTGCACGTCCGGCATGGCGTAGGAGGCGCCGACGATGCCGGGCAGGGTGGCGACGTTCGCCACCTGATCCAGCGACTTGTCGGCCCCGGCGTCCGGCAGCAGCGACCGGGAGGCGAAGACCACGCCTGGAACCCGCATCGGATCGTGCCGGTCGATCCGGAACCGGTACGGCGACTCCTCGACCAGCTCCATGCCGCCCCGGCTACCCCGGTCCGGGGCGGTTACACCCGACCTGGTTGAGCTCGTCCGGTCCGGGTAGTGCGGCAGCGTGCCCCAGCGATACGAGGACTACTCCCCGGTCGCCGTCGTCACCGGCGCGGACTCGGGCATCGGCAAGGCCAGCGCGGTCGCGCTCGCCGAGGCCGGCTTCGACATCGGCATCACCTGGTACGGCGACCCGGAGGGCGCCGAACGCACCGCCGGGGAGGTACGCGCCACCGGCCGCCGCTGCGAGGTCGCCGTCGGATGCGGGCGGCCGGGGCGGGTGGTCGGATCGTCAACATCACCAGCGTGCACGAGCACGCGCCCCGGGTCGGCTCGTCGGCGTACTGCGCGGCGAAGGGCGGGCTCGGGCTGCTCACCAAGGTGATGGCCCAGGAGCTGGCGGCGGACGGGATCACCGTCAACGCGGTCGCGCCCGGGGAGATCACCACCCCGATGACCGGGCAGGAGGACGTCGACCCGTTCACGCAGGAGCGCCCGGGGGTGCCGGTCGGGCGGCCGGGGGACGTTCGGGAGATCGCCGCGGTGGTGGCGTTCCTCGCCTCGCCCGCGGCCGGGTACGTGACCGGGGCGTCGTGGGTGGTGGACGGGGGGATGTTGCTGATGGGTCCGCAGGCCTCGGCGCTCCCTTCTCACGACTGGCGGTCCGTCTGAGGATTGCGGCGGCGGGGCGGGGCCGGCTCACCCCACCGTTTCCGCAGCGTCTGAGTGGGCGGAGAATGGGTCCGGTCGCGGCCGCCTCGCCGCGGACACCCTCAGCAACTCCGAGCGTCGGGAGGCCGGTTCAGCGTGTCGGACACCACGGAACAGCAGTCGTCGGCGACCGTCGGCGGGCGGGAGCTGCGCGCCGACTGCACGCGCTGCTTCGGGATCTGCTGCGTCGCGCCGGCCTTCGCCGCCTCCGCCGACTTCGCCCTCGACAAGCCCGCCGGGCAGCCCTGCCCGAACCTGCGCCCGGACTCCGGCTGCGGCATCCACCGCGACCTGCGCCAGCGCGGCTTCCCCGGCTGTACGGTGTTCGACTGCTTCGGGGCCGGCCAGCAGGTCGCCCAGGTCACCTTCGGCGGGCGGGACTGGCGGACCGACCCGGCGACTGCGCGCCGGATGTTCGACACCTTCGCCGTGATGCGGCCGCTGCACGAACTGCTCTGGTACCTGACCGAGGCGCTGGCCGTGACCCCGCCCGGTGCGCTGCGCGCCGACCTCGCCCGGGCGCTGGAGGAGACCGGGCGGCTCACCGACGGCACCCCGGAGGAGCTGCTCGCCCTCGACGTCGACGCCCACCGGGCGCGGGTCAACGCGCTGCTCTCCGAGGCCGGCGAGCGGGCCCGAGCCGGCCGTGGGGGCACGGACCGGCGCGGGGCGGTGCTGATCGGGGTGGACCTGCGCCGGGCGGACCTGGCCGGGGCGAACCTGCGCGGCGCGGGCCTGATCGGCGCCGACCTGCGCGGCGTGGACTTCGGCGCGGCCGACCTGACCGGCGCGGACCTGCGCGGGGCAGACCTGCGCGGGGCCGACCTGAGCCGCTGCCTGTTCCTGCACCAGTCGCAGCTCGACGCCGCCCGCGGCGACCACCGCACCGTGCTGCCAGCGGCGCTTCGCCGCCCCGCGCACTGGTCGCTCACCCTTACGCCGACCCGCCCCCGGACCGGAGGCCGGCGGCGGTGACCCGGTACCGCCGCCGCGGGCGGTGACGTTTCGCCGCGGTGCCGTCGGGTAGCCGGGACTGCCGCCACCACTGTGTCGGCGGCCGGCGGCACCAGGGAGGCGACGTGGGATATCGGCAACGGCAGGGCGAGCAACCGGCCGATCCGGCGCACGCGGAGGACGAGGCCGGGCAGGCTCGGTTGGTCCAGGTGGGGGCGGACACCGACGTCCCGGCCCCGGACGACGGCGCACCGAAGCCGGACCTGGTCACCGAGGACGACGGCTCCGGGGTGGCCGGCGGAGCGTCCGGCAGCAGCTCCGGTGGGTCCGGGATGCCGGGGCACCCGGACGCGGCCCGCTGAATCAGGACGGGCCGGCCGCAACGGACCCACGTTTGCCCCCGCCGGACGCGGGCAGGAGTGCGACATGACGAGTGAAGATTCCTTCGGCCGCGCGGCGACCGACGAGCCGGGCGGCGCGACCGCGTACCAGGCGTCGCTGCGACCGCCGGGCGACTCCCTGCGCACCACCGACGACACCGGCGACGACTTCGCCGACCTGCCGGCCGAGGAGGCGCAACCCGCCCGAGAGACCAGCCGGGCCGGCTACGACGTCGATGCCGTCTCGGGCACCGGCGAGCCCCGTCCCGAGGAGTGACCCGACGGCGGCCGTCGCCATCAGTCGAGGCCGCTTCACCGGACGGCGGCCACCTCGGCGCGGGCCTCGGTCATGCCCCGGTTGGCCAGCGCGTCGGCCCGCTCGTTCTCCGGGTGGCCGTTGTGACCCTTCACCCAGAGCCAGGTCACGTCGTGCCGGGCGCAGGCGGCCTCCAGCCGCTGCCACAGGTCGGCGTTCTTCACCGGCTGCTTCGCGGCGGTCAGCCAGCCGTTGCGCTTCCACGAGGCGAGCCAGCTGGTGATGCCGTTGCGCACGTACGTGCTGTCGGTGTGCAGCCGGACGGTGACCGGCCGGGTCAGGCTCTCCAGCGCCCGGATCGCCGCGGTCAGCTCCATCCGGTTGTTGGTGGTCGGGGTGGCCTCGCCGCCACACAGCTCCCTTTCGTGGTCGCCCCAGCGCAGCAGCACCCCCCAGCCCCCGGGGCCGGGATTGCCGCTGCACGCCCCATCGGTCCAGATCTCCACGACCCTGCCGGCCGCCGCCTCCACCATGCCGGCAACCTACCGGGTACGCCGGCCGGCGGGCCCACCCGACTCGCCCGGCACGGCTGGGGCTCGGCCATGATCGGGCACGTGGCCTCGGTCGCCCGGGAAGCCGGTCGGTGACACCCACCGGGGTGCCGGTCGCCGCCTACCGGCCGGCCCGACCCCCCGTCGGTGATCCGGCGGCCGGCACGGGGGCGGGGGCCGGGTCGCGGCGGATCCGGGCGAGGAGCCGGCCGGCGGCGTCGCCGAGGACCGCGCCGGTCATCGGCAGCAGCGGGCTGGACCGCATCACCGCCAGGTCCTCCGCCGGGGAGGTGGTCCCGTCGAGGAAGCGCAGCACCCGCTCGGCGGGATTGCGGTCGAAGAGCCGGTCGAAGAACTCGACCCCGCCGACGTGGCCCCGGTCCAGGGCGCGCAGCGCCACCGCGTCCATCCACAGGTGACGCCGGGGGTACGCGGCCCGCGGCACCGGCGGCCGGCCGGCCGCGAGAGCGGCGGCGACCTGCTCGGCCTGGCGGTGCATGGCGGAGAAGGTGAACCCGGTGGAGGGCCGGGTGGCGCCCCCGGCGGTGCCGAGCCGGACCACCCGGGGCGAGGGGCGGGCGACGAACGGGCCGTCGGTCATCGGGATCACCCCGTTCTCCACCTCCCGGACCCGCAGCGCCGCCGGGTCGAGGCCGAGCAGGTCCAGGTAGTCCCGCAGCGCGGCGTCGTACGCGGCGTCGGTGAGCAGGTCGGGTGAGAACTCGGTGTACTCGACCAGGGCGTACCGGTCGCTGACCGGCAGCACGTAGCCGAACGAGACGCCCCGGGCGGGCTGCCGGGTGCGGAAGTCCATCAGCACCGCCCGGTCCGGGTCGAACGTCGGCGTGTCGGCCGCCAGCCACCAACCCCGGAAGTGCTGCAACCAGCTGGTCCGCCCGGGCCGTCGCGGCGGGCGGGGCCGGGAGTCGAGCACCCAACCGGCGCGCAGCAACGCCCGGCCGTCGGTGTCGCGGACCGTCACCCGGTGCCCGTCGTCGTCGAGGGCGCCGGCCGCCGCGCCGATCCGGATCGCGCCGAGGCGGCGTTCGGCCTCGGCAGCCCGGTCGTAGACCGGGGCCGAGCGGAGCATGGCGTACCGCAGCGGGGCGAGCGACAGGACACGGCGGCCGGCGGGCGTGACCACGTCGACCTGCGACCAGCTGGCGCTGAGCACCGGGTCGAGGTCGTTGCCGGGGGTGTCCCAGAACGCCCAGGTGCGGTCCGGGCCCCGCTTGTGCACCGGATCGACGACGGCGACCTGCAGCCCGGACAGCCCGCGCCGGTCCAGGGCGGCCAGGACCAGGGAGGCGGCGCCGCCGCCGCCCACCAGCGCGAGGTCGACATCGACCGGGGTTGCGTCCACCCCGCCACGCTGCCACATGCCCGGCCGCCACCTGCCTGGGGACCCGCCGCCTGGCGCCCGGAGTGGCGCGTAGATTCGGGGGATCATCGAGGAACGGGGGACGGCATGGCGCAGGCGCCGCTGCGGGTGGGGTTGCTGGGCTACGGGATCGCCGGGCGGGTGTTCCACGCCCCGCTGATCGCCGCGACCCCCGGGCTGCGGCTGGACGCCATCGTCACCACCAACCCGGAGCGCCGGGAGCAGGCCCGCCAGGAGCATCCCGAGGCCCGGCTCATCGACGACGCCGACCAGTTGTGGCACGGCGCGGACTCGCTCGACCTGCTGGTGGTGGCGACGCCGAACCGGCAGCACGCCCCGATGGCCCGCGCGGCGCTGGCGGCCGGGCTGCCGGTCGTGGTGGACAAGCCGCTCGCGCCGAGCGCCGAGGAGAGCAGCGCGCTGGTCGACGAGGCGGCCCGCCGGGGGGTGCCGCTGACCGTGTTCCACAACCGCCGCTGGGACGGGGACTTCCTGACCGTCCGTCGCCTCGTCGAAGCGGGCGAGCTGGGGCGGGTGAGCCGCTTCGAGTCGCGGTTCGAACGCTGGCGGCCGGCGATCAAGCCGGGCTGGCGGGAGAGCGCCGCGCCCGGCGAGGCCGGCGGCGCGCTGTTCGACCTCGGCGCCCACCTGGTCGACCAGGCCGTGCAGCTCTTCGGCCCGGTGGAGCGTGTCTACGCGGAGGTGGACCGGCGGCGGCCCGGCGCCGAGGTCGACGACGACGCGTTCGTGGCGCTGGCCCACACCGGCGGCGTCCGCTCCCACCTGTGGATGAGCGCGGTCACCCCGCAGCTCGGACCGCGGATGCGGGTCCTCGGCGACCGTGCCGGCTACACCACGAACGGGCTGGACGTGCAGGAGGCGGCGCTGCGCGACGGGGCCCGACCGGACGCGCCGGGCTGGGGCGAGGTCCCGCCCGAGCAGTACGGCCTGCTCGGCGTCGACGGCGACCTGCGCCCGGTCCCCACCGAGCCGGGCCGCTACCAGGACTTCTACGCCCAGGTCGCGGCGGCGCTGCGCGACGGCACGCCGATGCCCGTCGACCCGCGCGACGCGGTCGGCACCGTCGCGCTGATCGAGCTGGCGCACCGCTCCGCCGCGGAGGGTCTGGTGCTGCCCGTCCCGCCGCTCGCCTGACCGGGGTCAGTGCGGGAGTCGGTCGGCACCACCCTAGGCGACCGTCGCCGGGCGGTCGTCCGGCGCGGGCGCGGGTTCCGCGTACGCGGCGGCGACCGTCGCCCGGTCGAAGACCCGCCAGGTCACCGCGGTCACCGCGACGGCGACCACGAATCCCACCCAGTACGGTGCGGTCAGCCCGAACCGGGCGGCGACCACCCCGCCGAGCAGCGCGCCCAGACAGTTGCCGCCGGCGGCGATGAAGAGCGTGGTGCTGCCCACCCGGCCCTGCAACGCGGCCGGGGTCAACCGCTGGCGCAGCGAGTTCGACACCATGTTCCACAGCGCGCCGTGCACCCCGAACGCGAACAGCGCGACCGCGATGACCACCGCGCTGCGCGACGCCGCCAGGGCCAGGTGCAGGCCCGCCTCGATCAGCAGGCCGATCCGGATGGTCCAGGTGGCGGTGATCCGGGCGACCAGCCGGTCACCGACCACCGAGCCGAGCAGCCCGCCGACCGCCATGCAGGTGAAGAGGACGCCGTAGCCGACCGAGCCGAGGCCCAGCCGCTGCGTGGCGAGCAGCACCAGCACCGCGATGGCGGCGGTGAGGGTGAGGTTGAGCAGCCCGATCAGGAAGGTCATGGTGCGCAGCAGCCGCTGCGACAGCAGCCAGCGGAAGCCCTCCACCACCTCCGCCCGGACCGAGCGGCGTCCGCCGCCCGTCCCGGGCGCGCCACGGTACGCACCGCCGATCAGGCCGACGAGCACCGCGCTGAGCGCGTACGTGCCGGCGTTGACGCCGAACGGAATGCTTGCCGCCAGCACGAAGAGGAACCCGCCGAGCGGGCCGGCGATCATCCCCTGCGTCAGGGTGGTGCCGCCGCCCAGCCAGCCGTTGGCCCGCTCCAGCCTCGACCGGGGCACCACCGCCGGCAGCATCGCCTGGCCGGCGGCCCGGAACACCACCTCGCCGGCGTTCACCACGAACAGCACCGCGTAGAGCAGGGCCACCCCCGCCCGGCCGATCACGATCGCGGCGGTGAGCACCGCCAGGGCGGCGACGCGTACCCAGTCGATGACGACCATCAGCCGCCGCCGGTCCACCCGGTCGACAAGGACGCCGCCGGGCAGGGCGAAGAGCAGCCACGGCAGCCACGCCACCGCGGAGGCCGCCGACACGGTCAGCGGGTCGTCGGTGCGCGCGGCGACGAACAGCGGCGCCGCCACGGTCGCCATCCCGCTGCCCAGCGCCGACATGGTGCTGGCCGCCCAGAGCCGGGCGAAGCGCCCGTCGAGCCGTTCCCCCGTCGTCCCCGTCACGGCGAGCGAACCTACCAGGCGAATCTCCGTTGAACCGGCCGCCGGGTCCGTGCGAGGGTCCGTCGGTGACCGACTACGTGACGATCAACCGGGCCAACTGGGACGAGCGGGCCGCCGCCCACGCCGCGTCGCCGGACTACGCGGTGGACCGCTTCCTGACCGATCCCGGATACCTCAGCGAGGTGGTCCGCTTCGACCTGGACCGGCTGGGGGACGTGACCGGCCTGGACGTGGCGCACCTGCAGTGCCACATCGGCACCGACACGGTCTCGCTGCACCGGCTCGGCGCCCGGACGACCGGCCTGGACTTCTCCGGCGCCTCCCTGGCCCAGGCCCGCGCCCTGGCCGAGCGGACCGGCGCGGCGGTCGACTTCGTCGAGGCCGACGTCCACGACGCGCCGACGGTGCTGGGCCGCAACCGATTCGACCTGGTCTACACCGGCATCGGCGCGCTGTGCTGGCTGCCGAACGTCCGCCGCTGGGCCGGTGTCGTCGCCGACCTGCTGCGCCCCGGCGGGCGGCTCTTCCTCCGCGAGGGGCACCCGATGCTCTCCACCCTCGACGACCCCCGCCCTGACGGCACGCTCGCCGTCGAGTACCCGTACTTCGAGCGGCCGGAGCCGCTGGTGTGGGACGGTCCCGGCACCTACGTGCAGACGGAGGCGACGTTCCAGCACACCGTCACGCACTCGTGGAACCACGGCCTCGGCGAGGTCGTCACCGCGCTGCTCGACGCGGGGCTGGACCTCACCATGCTGGTCGAGCACGACAGCGCGCCCTGGGATGCGCTGCCCGGCGCCATGGTCCGCGACGCGCACGGCGAGTGGCGGCTGGCGGACCGGCCCTGGCGGCTGGCGCAGACGTACACCCTCCAGGCCCGCCGCCGGGACTGACCCGGACTCATTCCGGCCACTTGAGCACGGCCGGGTCGAGTGGATCGTCCATGTCGAGCACGATGTCCGCCCGCTCCAGCGGTCGCGCCTCGCCCCGGTACAGCTCCTGCCCAGGCAGGTACCGGTGCCGGTACCGCTGCTCCACCGTGGCCGCGGAGCCGAACACCTCGAGGTCACGGGTCAGGGCGCGCCGCACCGTCACCTCGGGCGCGGCGTGCAGGTAGAGCGTCACGTCCCAGTGGTCCCGCAGTTCGGGGCGCAGGAGGAACACCCCGTCGAACAGCACGACGGCGTCGGGCGTGGCCCGCTGGTGCGCCGGCGGCACAGGCTCGTCGAGGCGGTGGTCGTACGCGGCCGGCAGGTACCGTCCGTCGCCGCCGGGCCCGAGCGGGCGCAGCACCTCCGCGAGGACGGCGTCGTGGTCGAACGAGTCCAGGTAGTAGCCCTCGGCCGAGAGGAACCGCGACGGCGACGGACCGCGGACGGTCGGTGGAAGCCGTCCACGCTGATCCGGATCACGTCCCGCTCGGGGCTCAACAGGTTCGCCAGGTCGTCGGCCAGACGGGTCTTCCCGGCCGCGTCGGGACCGTCGACGGCGACCCGCAAGGGGTGCGGCACCGGCCGGTCCCGCAGATGTCCGGCCAGTCGGGCCAGCACCCGCGAACGCCCGACCGGGGTCACGCGCTGCTCGGTCGGGCCGGGTCGAACAGCTCGCTCACCGCCACCCGGTCGAAGGCCCGCAGCAGCGCGTCGGTGCCCTCGGTCAGCTTCAGCCGCACCTCGGCGGGGTGCAGCGGCACCAGGGTGAGCAGGGCGATCTCCTTCCCGCCGCCGGTCGTGACGACCCGCGCGTCCGGCGTGCAGCGGAGCACCGGGGTGACGACGACGCCGACGAACGGGGCGTCCGGCGCGTACGGCTCCGCCGGGTCGCCGTTCGGGACGGAGTGCCACGCGCCGATCCAGGTGTCGTACTCGTGCGGCAACCGGGCGACCGTCTTCAGCAGCCGGACCGGCCAGTACGCGCGCTCGTCCCGAAGGGCCTCGGCGGTCAGCGGCCAGTCGGCCGGCAGGCACAGCATCAGCTCGGCGTACGGACTGACGCCGGCCTCGGGCGGAACGGCCATCGGCCGGTCGCTCATGCCCGAGGTCACCAGCGTGTGGAAGGGGCGGGCCGGGGTCGGCGCGACCACGTGCACGTCGACATGGACGAGGTCGGAGACCATCTCGTGCCAGACGAACGCGATCGGTCCGAAGTGGTGCTCGATGTGCCGCTCGATCGCCTCGGCGGCCTCCGGGTCACCGACGTCGGCCGGTTCCCAGCCTCGCTCGCGCGCGGCGTGCCGCAGCACACCCGACCCCCGCTGTCCTACCGCGTCCGAAGATCCCATGCAGGTCAGCTTAGGACAGCCCGGGGTCACGGCCGGTCGTCGATGATCCAACCCGGGGCGAGCTGGGACGCCAGCCGGTCCCAGGCGGTCCGGCCGCCGGGCAGCAGCCAGGCCCGGGTGGTCCCTTCGCTCCGGGCGATGTGGCCGAGCGAGGCGGCGAACCGCCGGGACAAGGCCGGGACGAAGACGTCGCCCCGGGTGCGGTGCAGGTGCCCCATCCGGTGCGCGTACTCATCGATCTCCCGCCGCCGCTGGGCGTCGGCGAACCGGGGGTCGACGGCCGGCGAGAGCACCAGCACCTCCGGCACGGTCCCCTCGGCCAGGGCCGCGGTGATCCGGTCGTGCCCGTCGAGCACCAGCAGGGTGTTCAGCCCGCTCACCCACCACAGGAGCGCCGGCGGCAGCACCCCGTCGCGGGCCTGCTTGCGGAACGCGCGCACCCGTCCGTCGTCGGCGGGCGACAACGGACGCAGCGGCAGCACGTCCCGCTGGTCCTCGACCGGGTCCCCGTAACCGAACCAGGTGATGTGGCCCCGGTCCGGGTCGACGTCCCGCAGCCGCCACCAGTGGCCGACGACGCCCCAGCTCGGCATGCCGTGGGCGAGGACCCACGACCCACGGTGCAGCGGCCCCTCCCCGGCGCCCTGGAGCCACCCGGTGAACGAGTGGGACCACCGCGCCGCCCAGCCGTCGTCGTCCGCACTAACCTCACGCACCCGGCGGTCGTAGGCGGCGGTGATCGGCGGCAGCGGCGACCGGTACCGGCCGGTGCGGACGTAGTGCACGCCGAAGTGGGAGGCCCGGGGCCGGGCCAGCAGGACAACCCGGTCGCCCTGGCGGATCAGCATCCTCCGCCCACCGGCGACCTCGACGCGCAGCCCGGGGCGCTCCGGCGCCGCGACGTCCAGGGCGAGGCCGTCCCACCGGCCGCCGAGCGCGGACGGCAGCGGCGACCGTGCCGCCTCCCGGCCGCCCGGCACCTTGAGGTCGATGTCCATCCCGCCAGGATTCCCGCCGGCCGCCCCGGCCGCAGCCGATTATCGCCGCCGCGACAACGCCGGATGGAGATGAGAAGATCACCCATGCCCGTCACGAACCCCTGGCTCGCCGGCCCCTCCCCCACCGCCCGCCTCGACCGGGATCGCCTGGAAGGGCGCATACTCAACCTGCTGTCCTCGCAGAACATGTGCGTGCTCGCCACGACCGGCCCGGACGGGCCGCTGGCCACCCCGGTGCGCTACTTCCACCTCGACTTCACGCTGATGTTCACCGCGGTCGCCACGTCGCCGAAGATGCGTAACATCGCCGCCGACCCCCGGGTCTCCATCGGCGTGTTCGCGCCGCTGGTCGGGCAGGCCAGCAGCCGGGGCGCGCAGGTCTTCGACCGGGCCCGGGTGCCCGCCCCCGGCGATCCGGACTTCGACCACCACTGGCCGGCGTACCGGTGGCAGTCCGATCACGTGGAACGGTCCCGGTCACTGGACGAGCCGCCGACCGGCCCGCTGGTCGTGGTCGCCGCGGAGCGGATCGTCTACACCGAACACTGGCTGCGCCGTGACGGGTACGCGCCCCGCCAGTTCTGGCGGGCGTGACTCACTCCTCCATCCAGTCGCCGGGCAGCAGCTCCCGCAGCACCTCCCATGCCTCCGGGGTCCGAGCCCACGCCGACAGCCAGCCGCCGTCGTCGCGCACCAGCAGGTCGTGGCCGTACCACCAGCGACTACCCTGCTCCGGTTCGGTTGGCAGCCACGCCTCCCACCGCTCGGCGGAGGTGTCGGCCAGGTCGAGAGCCAAGACCGTCGGCGGGTCGGCCCAGCCCAGCTCCGCCAGCGGCCCAGAACGCGCACGCCTGGTTCTCCACCCGGAACACCAACGCCTCGCCGTCGACGTACAGCTCGTCGGGTGGCAGCAGGGTGTCCTGGTTGCTGGTCAGGTCAGGGCGGCCACCGAGCAGGCGGATGAACCGCCAGGCGGCGGCACGGTCGGCCGTCGCGGCGGCCAACTCCGGTACGAGATCACAACGGTCGGACACGGCCGTTGACTAGTGCCTCGTCTTTGAACGTTGATCGTTTAATCCATCGGTTTTGAGGACGTGCCCGGCAAGTTGTCTCCCAACCTCCCAACCCCAGGAGGTGGTCCGAATTCAGCCCGGAACCACGTAGTCAGTTTTCAGGCGGAGTTGACATGTTTCTGCCGTCAATCTAGGGGGAAGGCGACCGCCGTGGCGCTGATAGCGAGACTGGGGGCAAGTCCGTGACAGCGGCGGGCCAACCCCCGCGGCTCCCCGATGCGATCCGCATGGAGCTACGCCGGGCGCTCCACAAGCCGTTCGAGGTACCGATCATCGTCGCCACCAACGGCACCACCATGACGCTCGCATGGTTCTTCCTGCCCCCGAGCCTGATCAACTTGCTGTTCACCTTCCATGGACCGCTGGCGTTCCCGATGGTCCTCGCCGGGTGGATGTACTCCGACGTGCCGGCGACCAACCTGCTCGGCTCCGACGCCCGTCGCAGCAGCCGAATGTTGGGAGACCGGACGGCGCTGCGTCATTCGCAGCGGGCCAAGAATCTGGTGCTATGGCTGCTCGTCTCGCCTCTCGCGGCGGTCATCGCGATCGCGGTAGGGATGCACGACAAGCGACCGCTGGTCACGGTCTTCACCGTCTTGTGGATCGCTGTGGTGCCGCTCGGCGCGCTGGGCGTCGCGGCCTGGCTTGGCGTGTTCTTCCCGTACCATGCGGTTCCCCTGAAGCAGCGGTGGACGCACCGCAGGCCGTTCCGCCGCAAGATCGTCCGCTGGCTGATCCTCGCGATGACCCCGTGGATGCTGATACCTGGACTCGTGTTGCTGATCAGCCTGCCCACCGTCGGGCTGTGGGCGGCCACCTACCACAGCTGGCGCGGCCAGCGGATCCCAGAAATCTACTTTGTCACCGGCGTGGCGATGGGCTGCGCCGTGGCAGCACTGTTCTGGATCTTCGGCGCACGGCTGGGCGCCCGGTTCGCGCAGCGGCGTCGGGACAAGCTGGCCAGCTTCCTCGCCGATCCCGATCGGGGTTGACCGGGCCGTGGGAGGGAGCACGGCGCCGCGGGACTCCGCCAGGGGCGTCACTGCACCTGACCGCTACGGCTTGGTCCTCGCGCTGCTAATGATCAGCTTCCTGCTGACCGCGTTCCTGCCCGGCGAGCGCGCACGTCCCTTGCCGCTGCTGCTCTACCTGACCGCGTTGACATTGGCGCTGCGCAGCGCATATCCAGAGCGACCAGGCTCCCCCCGGCTGTTCTGGGTTCTGGCGGCCACGTCGGCGGTCGCCGCCGTCCTCCTCATCGTGGTGCCAACCCGTGTCGTGCATGGGCTGATCTCGCTGTGGATGGCCGCGATCCTGGCACTAGCGATAGTGTCGGTCGTACGGCGGGTGCTGGCCCATCGGGTAGTCACGCTACAGACGATCTTCGGTGCCTTGAGTGCGTATCTTCTGATCGGCTTCTTCTATGCCGCGCTGTTCTCAGCCGTGGCGCAATTTCAGCCGGCCGCCCTGTTCTCCAACGGTCAGCCGGCCAACAACAACACCATTCAGTATTTCAGCTTCATCACCATGACCACGGTCGGGTACGGCGACTTTACGGCCGCCAACGAACCTGGCCGTACCCTGGCCGTGTTTGACGCGCTGACCGGCCAGATCTTCCTGGTTACCCTGGTCGCCCGGCTCGTCTCTACTTTCGGGATCGCGCGTCGCGGACAGTAGCCGGATCACGGCGCCGACCCGGGAGGCGATGGCCACCTTCCACCTCAACGCGGATTTTCGCGAGCTGAGCGGTCAGCATCACGATGCCCGACGCAGCTTCACCCGGGTCCTCCGCCGTCCGGCTGATCCGCCGCAACCGCTGACCCTCGGCCATCGACACCTGCCGGACGAACACCTCCGGGCGTCTGCCCACCGGCCACCACCTCCCACAGCCGGGGTCACCGACACCGTCAGCGCGGGTCGGGACGGCGAAGGCGCCACAGCGTCTGCCGGCGCAGCTGACCCTCCTCCTCCGGGTCGTCGAAATTCTCGCCCGGGTCGGTGGTCATGCCGAGGCGACGCATGACCGCCTGGGAGCGGAGGTTCGTCGGGGTCGTGACCGCCAGAATCTCCGGCAGACCGAGGGCGTCGAAGCCGAACTCCAGGACGGCCTGGGCGGCCTCGGTGGCGTAGCCGTTGCCCCAGGCCGAACGGGCCAGCCGCCACCCGATCTCCACCCCGGTGAACGGCACCCCGTCGTCCACGTCGTCCAGGCCGGTGAAGCCGATGAACTCACCGGTGTCGCGCACCTCGACCGCCCAGAAGCCGTAGCCCTTACGGTCGATGTCCTGCTGGAAGTGGCGCATCGACGCGGTGGACTGCTCGAGGTCGAGCACCGGGCCCAGGTGCTCCCGTACCAACGGGTCCGCGTTCATCGCGGCCCACGGGGCCAGGTCGGACTCCCGCCAGTCCCGCAGGACCAGCCGCTTGCTGTTGATCTCCGTCACCGCGCGAGGATATCCATGCACACCAGCCGCCGTCGCCCCTCAGCAGAGCGTCGCGGCCATCCGGTCGCCGGCGGCTCGGACCACCGACCGGCTCGCCGGGGCGGCGACCTCATCCGACCGCGCTCCGGCCGCCCCGGCGAACCCGCTCTCGCCGCGGGAGACCGACGTGCTGGCCTGCGTGGCGCTGGGCTGCACCAACGCCGACGTCGCCGAGCAGCTCGGACTGCGACCGGAGACGGTGAAGAGCTATCTCCGCTCGGCGATGCGCAAGCTCGGCGCGCACACCCGCCTGGAGGTCGTGGTCGCCGCCCGCCGCGCCGGACTCCTCCCCTAAGCGGCCGTGACGAACTGGTCGCGGCGACGGACTGCCGGCGCGGCCGTCCTGTGCGCGGTCCTGCTGATCGGCGCGGTGCCGGTGGCCCGGAACGAGGGCCCCGGCTGGGCTGGTCCGGCGGGGACGAGGCGGTCGAGTGGCCGATCCGGGTCCGGCTCGACCACCCGCTGGCGGGCCGGCAGGTGATCGACGGCCACACCGACGCGCTCATCCCGGAGCGCTGAGTTTTCCCTTGCCGGCTGTCGACGGCTCCCTGTTCGCCCCGTTGAGCGTCACCATCTCTAAAGCGTCCTAGGAGGCTAGCTCCCGCTTGAGCTGGCCGCCCGCGCGGTCAGCGGCGGCCGACGGCGGTGCGGCGCAGCGCCGGGACGACCAGAGCGGCGGAGAGGTGCATCAACGCCAGGGTCAGCTTCGCCGCCGCACCCACTCCCCCGCTCAGCGGGGCCAGCATCGACACCAGCAGCACCGCGGCGGCCACCCAAGTGAAGATCGACCTGGCCCGCCGCGTGAACCGCTCCAGCAGGGCGAGCAACGCCCAGCCGGCCAGCCCCGCCAACAGCGCGGCGACGGCCACGGCCCCCGGACCGACCGGCTGCTCCGTCCCGCCGTTGTCGACGGCCAGCTCCACCCCGGCGAGCGGGACGGCGACCACCCAGACGGCGAGAGCGGCGGCGGTGGCGACGAGGACGGCAAGGGCACGAGCGCCTCGCCGCGCCGGCCGTACGACGCCGACGGTGTGCGGTTGTCCGGTGGTGACGGTGTTCATGACGTACCTCCACAGTGGGTGCTGGAGCCCGGAACGACTCCTGAGGGCACGGTAGGCGCGGTCGGGCGGCCGGCGGATCGCGCCGCGGACCGGTTCCCGGCTCCTCCCGGCGGACCAGGGCCGGCCCGGATCTCCGTCTCGCGACCGATGAGGCCGGAGCGGGTGACCGCCTAGCATCCGGGGTGTGTGTCGCTGGTCGAAATCCACCATCCTCCTGCTGATCGACGGCGGGATCGCCGCCGTGCTCCTCGCCGCCACGGTCGCGTTCGTGGCCGTCCCGGGCCAGGGCCCGGCAACCCCGGAAGGAACTGCCGTCGCCGTCGGGCTGGCCGCCGTCCAGGCGAGCTGCCTGCTCTGGATCCGGCGGAAACCGGCGTACGCCCTGGCGGTGGCCGCGCTGGCCGGGGTCGGGCTGGAGGCGCTCTGCCCGCAACTGGGTTGGCTCGGGCTGGTCGCGGTCCCGCTGGGCTACGTCGCCCGGCTCCGCCCGCCGCGGGTGTCCCTGGTCGCGCTGGCGCTGCTGCTCGCGCCGACGCCGTGGAAGGTGGTCACCGGCGGCTGGCGGGACCTGCTGCTCGCGGTGATCGGGCCGAGCCTCGGCTGGGCGATCGGCGAGCTGCAACGCGGCCACGCCGAGCGGCGGTACGCCCAGCGGCGGCAGACGATCGCCCGGGAGCGGGAGCGGATCTCCCGCGAGCTGCACGACGTGGTGGCCCATCACGTCGCCGTGATCGCGGTGCAGGCCGCCGCCGCCGAGGACGTCTTCGACCAGCGCCCCGACCAGGCCCGGGCCGCGCTCGGGTCGATCCAGGTCGCGGCCCGGTCGGCGCTGACGGAGCTGCGGGCGATGCTGCACGCCCTAGCCACCGACGCCGGGCCCGATCCGGCCGGACCGCAGCCGGGACTGGCGCAGCTCGACGCCCTCGCCGACGCCGTGCGGGCGGTCGGCCTCCAGGTGACCATGCGCCGGGAGGGCGTCGCAGACCCGCTCCCCGGCGGCGTCGAGCTGTCGGCGTACCGGATCGTCCAGGAGTCGCTGACCAACGCCCTGAAGCACGGCCATGCCACCCGGGCCGAGGTCAGCCTCCGGTACGACGACGGTGTGCTGCGGCTGGAGGTCGTCAACGACGGCGTCCCGCCGGCCCGGCGGCCAGGCGCCGGCGAGGGCCACGGCATCCTCGGCATGCGCGAGCGGGCCCGGCTGCTGGGCGGCACGCTCGACGCCGGCCCGCTGCCCACCGGCGGGTTCCGGGTCCAGGCCCGACTCCCGGTGCAGGTGTCCCGATGACGATCCGGGTGGTGGTCGCGGACGACCAGGACCTGATCCGCGCCGGACTGCGGATGATCATCGACGCCCGGCCGGACCTGACCGTCGTCGGCGAGGCAGCCGACGGGGTGGAGGCGGTCGCGGTGACCAACCGGACCCACCCGGACGTGGTGCTGATGGACGTCCGGATGCCCCGGCAGGACGGGATCGCCGCGACCCGGGAGCTGGTGGCCGCCGGCAGCCCCGCCCGCGTCATCATGCTCACCACCTTCGACCTCGACGAGCTGGTCTACGCCGCGTTGCGCTCCGGGGCCAGCGCCTTCCTGCTCAAGGACACCCGCCCGGGCGACCTCGCGGAGGCGATCCGGGTGGTGGCCCGCGGCGACGCGCTCCTCGCGCCGACCGTGACCCGCCGCCTGCTGGACCGGTTCGCCGACCGGCTCCCCGGCGCGGCGTCCCCGTCACGGGAGCTGTCCGCCCTCACCGCCCGGGAGGTGGAGGTGCTCACGCTGACCGCGCGGGCGCTGTCCAACGCGGAGATCGCGGACCGGCTGTACCTGAGCACCGCCACGGTGAAGACCCACATCTCCGCCATCCTCTCCAAACTCGGGCTGCGCGACCGGGTGCAGGCGGTGGTCTTCGCGTACGAGGTGGGGCTGGTCCGCGCCGAACCTCCGGCCCGGTGACCGCGCCGGCGCCGGACCCCCGGCCACGCCTGACGGCAACGGCTCGACCCGCCGCTGGCCAGGTGGCTCGACGGGCCTCTAGTGAGCGACCCTCGCCAACCACCCGACCAGCTCGTCGTTCCCGCTGCTCCGAGCCGCCTCGACGACGGTCTCGCCGGACCACGGAGCCCGCCACCGCGGCGACGCGCCCCGCCCGACCAGGTATCGCGCGGTCGCCAGCTGACCGCCGCGACACGCGTTCCACAGCGGCGCGTCGAGATCGGTCACCCCGTCAGCGAGCCGTCGCACCTGCGGCAGCAAACCGAGCGCCGCGGCGTGCCACAGCTCGGTGCGGGCGCCCCGCGCCACCAACCGGCGCGCCGCATGCCACTGCCCGTAACCGACGGCGGACGACAGTGGCGGGCCGCCGTCGATCGAGGAGCCGGGGGCTTCGATGTCGGCGCCGGCGTCGAGCAGAGCGTCGACGAGGACGACATCGTCGTTGCTGGCCGCCCAGTGCAGGGGCCGTTCGACGTGCCACATGCCCACCGCCGGCGCCTCCAGCGGCGCGCCCGCGGCGACGAGCAGCCGAACGGTCTCGGCCGCCCGCGGTCGGTGCCCGGGTGAGTCGGCCAGCAGGTGCAACGGTGACCGCGTCCCGCAGTCGCGGTCCTCCACCGGCTCGGTGGCGAGGTGCGGGTGCTCGCGCAGCAGGCGGGTCAGCCGTTCGACCGCACCGGCGACGATCGCGGCGGTCAGCTCGCGGGCGAGCGGATGGTCCTCACGCATGGCTGCCATCCTGCCCTCGGGTGGCGGTCCGGGCTCCGTCGCCGGTGCCCGGACCGCCGCACCGTGCGGTCAGGGCACCATCCAGTCGAGGACCCGCGAGCCCTGCAACGCGACCAGCACGCACATGAACAGCAGCAGGAGCAGGCTCCAGCCGAACACCTTGCGGAAGATCTCCCCCTCCCGGCCGGCCATCCCGACCGCGGCGGCGGCGATCGCCAGGTTCTGCGGGCTGATCATCTTGCCGAGCACGCCGCCGGAGGAGTTGGCCGCCGCCAGGAGCACCGGGTCCAGCCCGGCGCGGGCCGCGGTCTGCACCTGCAACGCGCCGAACAGCGCGTTGGCCGAGGTGTCCGAGCCGGTCACCGCGACCCCGATCCAGCCGAGGATCGCCGAGAGGAAGACGAACGCCCCGCCGGCCGCGGCGAGGAACGCGCCGAGGGTGTTGGTCTGTCCGGACTGGTTCATCACGTACGCCAGGGCGAGCACCGCCATCACGGTGACGATCGCGTACCGCAGCTCGACGTAGGTGCGCCCGTACGCGCGCAGCGCCCGGCCGGCGGAGACCCGCAGCACCAGGGCGGTGAGCAGGCCGGCGAGGATCATCAGCGTGCCGGCGGCGGGCAGCCAGTTGAGGGTGAAGGTGGCCGACGACAGCGGCTTGCCGTTACCGCCCAGGATGTCCAGGCCGGGCCAGCCGAACTTCACCGTCCACGGCTCCTTCGCCAGGGCCGTCTTCACCGGCCCGAGGTTGGCGACGGAGAAGATCGCGATGATGATCAGGTAGGGCGCGTAGGCGCGGGCCACCTCGGCCGGGGTGTCGGCGAGGCGGCGTCCGCCCGCCGTGGCGGCGCGAGCCTGGTCCGCGGGCCGGGGCGCCAGGTCGTCGCCGGTACGGTGCCGGCCGACGGGAGCGGACTCGTCGATGCGGTGGGCACCCGACGGGGTCTCCCCACCCGGTCCGTCCAGGGCGGGCGCGGCGGTGGTCGTACCGGAGCGGCGGCCGGCGGTGGCGCGGAGGGCGCCGGGGCCGGCCAGCTCGGCCTCGGCGGGCCCGCGGGCGGCCGGCACGGCCGCGGTCTCCGGCTCGCGGCCCAGGTCGGCGGGGGTGACCGGGCGCCAGACGCAGACCAGCAACACCACGGCGGCGGCCGAGACCAGCGCGGCGACGATGTCGGTCAGCGGCACGGAGATGTAGTTCGCCGCGACGAACTGCGCCAGCCCGAAGCTCACGCCGGCGACCAGCGCGGCCGGCCAGGTCTGCCGGATGCCGCGCCGCCCGTCGACCAGGGCCACCAGCATCAGCGGTACGACCACCGCGAGGATCGGGGTCTGCCGGCCGACCATCGCCCCGAGGGTGTCCACGGTGAGCCGGGAGTCGTCGTTGGCGCCGCTGGTTACGGTGGCCAGGGTGACGATCGGGGTGGCGAGCGCGCCGAAGGCCACCGGCGCGGTGTTGGCCAGCAGCGCCACCGAGGCCGCGTGGATCGGGCGGAAGCCGAGCGCCATCAGCATCACCACGGTGATGGCGACCGGGGTGCCGAACCCGGCGAGGGCCTCCAGCAGCGCGCCGAAGCAGAACGCGATGATGATCGCCTGGATCCGCATATCGGGGCTGACCCGTTCGAAGGAGCGGCGCAGCACGTCGAAGTGTCCGCTCTCGACGGTGAGGTTGTAGACCCAGATGGCGTTGAGGACGATCCACAGGATCGGGAAGAAGCCGAACGCGGCGCCCTCGGTGGCCGACAGCAGGGCCTGCCCGACCGGCATGGTGTAGACGGCGACCGCCACCACCAGCGCGACCGCGAGGGAGATCAGCCCGGCCAGCCAGGCCTTGACCTTCAGCACGCCGAGCAGGACGAAGAGGGTGAGCAGGGGCAGGACCGCGAAGATGGCCGACAGCGCGACGGAGTCGCTGACCGGGTCGGTGACGACGGGGAACTGGTCGAACATGGGTCACCTCGACGCTTGGGGACGGTGGCGGGTGGGTTCGGCCCTACAGCAGCTCCTCCACCGGACGGGCGCGGAGGGAGGCGTCCAGGACCTGGGCGGTGTGGGCCAGGGCGATGTCGCCGCCGGCGCGGGCCACCGAGGCGGCGACCTGCATGAGGCAGCCGGGATTGGCGGTGACGAGCAACCGCGCCCCGGTGGCCAGTACGGTGCGGGCCTTGCGGTCGCCGAGTTCGGCGGCCGGCCCGGGGTGGAGCAGGTTCCAGATCCCGGCGGAGCCGCAGCAGATCTCCGGGTCGGCGATCTCCCGCAGCTCCAGCCCGGGGATGTCGCGCAGCAGCCGGCGGGGCTGGGCGCGGACGCCCTGGGCGTGGGCGAGGTGGCAGGCGTCGTGGTACGCGACGGTCACCGGCAGCGGGTGTCGGGTGGCGACGGGACCCAGCTCGTCGAGGAGTTCGGACAGGTCGCGGACCCGGCCGGCGAAGTCGGCGGCGAGTGTGGCGTACCGGGGGTCGTCGCGGAGCAGGTGGCCGTACTCCTTGAGGGTGGAGCCGCAGCCGGCCGAGTTGACCACGAAGAAGTCGATGCCGGCGGCGGCGAACGTGTCGAGCATCCGGCGGGCGAAGCGCCGCGCCTCCGCCTCCCGTCCGTTGTGCACGCTCAGCGCGCCGCAGCAGCCCTGCCGGTCGGGCAGGATGACCACGTCGCAGCCCTCGGCGGCGAGGACCCGGACGGTGGCGGCGTTTACCTCGGGGAAGAACGCGCGCTGCACGCAGCCGGTGAGCATCCCGACGACGGCCCGCCGGGGCCCGACCGCCGGCACCCGCTGCGGCGGGCGCGCGGCCCGGCCGAGCCGGGGCGCCCGCGACTCCAGCGCCGCGAGGGTGGGCGCAAGCCGGGGCAGCAGCCCGGTCCGCCGGACCAGGCGACGCAGCCCGCTGGCCTGGTACGCGCGCAGCGGCCCACGCAGCAGCCGCAGCCGCCGCGGGTACGGGAAGAGCGCGAAGATCGCCGCGCGCAGGGCCCGCTCCAGGGGGCTGCGGGTGTGCCGGCGTTCGACCTGCTGGCGGGTGTCCTCGATGAGCCGGTCGTAGCGCACCCCGGAGGGGCAGGCGGTGACGCAGGACATGCAGCCGAGGCAGCGGTCGAAGTGGACGGCCATCGAGTCCGACAGCGGCTCGCCCTCGAGGCCCTCCTTCATCAGGTGGATCCGGCCGCGCGGCGAGTCCATCTCCTCGCCCCACAGCACGTAGGTGGGGCAGGTGGGCAGGCAGAACCCGCAGTGCACGCAGTCCGAGATCAGGTCGGCGGCGGGCGGGTGGTGCGCGTCGAAGGCGCCCTCGCCGGGCGGCCGGGCGGCCAGGCCGAGCACGTCGCGGGGTCCGCTGGCCGGGCGGGTGCCGCCGGGCGAGGTGACCGGGGCCGGGCGGTCACCGGGCTGCTGGGGAATGGGCATCAGATGCCTCCCACGAATCGGCCGGGCGCGAGCCGGGCGTCGGGGTCGAACCGCTGCTTGACCCGGCGCATCAGCGCCAAGCCGTCGACCGGCCCCCACAGGTCGATCCGGTCCCGCACGGCCGGGGGCGCGGTGAGCACCACGGCGTGCCCGGCGACGGCGGCGGTGGCCATCCGCAGCGCGTCGACCAGACCGGCGACCCGCTCCGGGTCGGCCGTGCCGGGCAGTCCGGCGTGGAGCACCCCGACGCCGGCCGAGCCGCGCAGCGCGAGCGGCAGGCCGTGCCGGTCGGCCGCCGCGCGGGCGTCGGCCAGCAGCCGCGGTACGCCGGAGAGCGCGGCGGTCAGCTTCAGCCCGATCTCCCCGTCCCGCCACGGGTGCCGCCCCCAGCCGTCGGGGGGCTCGTCCGCGGCGGTGGCGTCGCCGCCGAGCAGCCGGCGGGTGGCTTCCGCGCGGGCGGCCACCCCGGCCGGGGTGCCCTCCAACAGCACCGACACCGCCGCTCCCCCGCCGGCCGGCGCGTCCACCTCCAGGGCGGCGGGTACCAGCTGCGCGGCGCGTACGGTGGCGGCCAGCCGGCCCGCCTCGGCCGGATCGCCGACCCGGCGGGTGACGTACGCGGCGGCGGCCGGCAGCGGGTGCAGCCGGAACGCGCACTCGGTGACCAGCCCGAGCGTGCCGTACGCGCCGGTGACCAACTTGGCCAGGTCGTAGCCGGCGACGTTCTTGACCACCTTGCCGCCGGCGTGCGCGACCACCCCGTCGGCGCGGACCAGGGTGACCCCGATGAGCAGGTCGCGCACGGTGCCGTAGAGCATCCGGCGGGGTCCGCCGGCATTGGTGGCGACCGCCCCGCCGACGGTGCCGCCGGGCTGCGGCGTGTCGAGGGCGAGCTGCTGGCGGGCGCCGGCCAGGGTGGCGGCCAGTTCGTCGAGGCGGGTGCCGGCCCGGACCACGGTGATCAGGTCACCGGCGGCGTGCTCGACCACCCCGGCCAGCGCGGTGGTCTCGAGGATCAGGTCGAGCCGCCGGGGCGGGCTCCCCCACGACTGTTTCGTGCCGCCGCCGCGGAACGTCACGGCGAGGTCGAGGGCGGCGGCCGCGCGCAGCAGGGCGGCGGCCTCGGCGGTGTCGCGGGGCGCGGCCACGTAGCGGGCCGGCACCCCGGCGATCGCGTCGTGCTCACCGGCGGCCCGGACGGGGTCGGGGTCGTGCGGCCCGCCGCCGCCGGCCGCGGCGGCGCGGAGCTGGTCGAGGACCCCGTCGGCGGGCATCAGAACACCTCCGCCAGGCCGGCCTCCTGCGCGGGGTGGACCCCTTTGCGCCGGCCGGGGACCTCGCCGCAGAGCCGAGGCGTCGGGAAGACCTTGCCGGGGTTGGCCAGCCCGGCCGGGTCGAACGCGCAGCGCAGCAGCTGCATGGTGTCCAGGTCGTCGTCGGTGAACATGCGCGGCATGTACTTCGCCTTGTCCATGCCGACCCCGTGCTCGCCGGTGATCGACCCGCCGTGGCGGACGCAGAGGTCGAGGATCGCGCCGGAGACCTCCTCGGCGCGTTCGGTCTGCCCGTCGACGGACGCGTCGAACAGGACGAGCGGGTGCAGGTTGCCATCGCCGGCGTGGAAGACGTTGGCGACCCGGATGCCGCGTTCGGCGGAGAGCTCACCGATGCGGCGCAGCACCTCGGGCAGGGCGGTACGCGGGATCACCCCGTCCTGGACGAGGTAGTCGGGGCTGATCCGCCCGACGGCGGCGAACGCGGACTTGCGGCCCTTCCAGAACAACGCCCGCTCGGCGTCGTCGGCGGCGATCCGGATCTCGAACGCCCGATTGTCCCGGCAGAGCCGCTCGACCTGGTCGAACTGGGCGGCCACCTCCGGTTCCGGCCCGTCCAGCTCGACGATCAGCACGGCCCCGGCACCGGCCGGGTAGCCACAGTGCACGGCCGCCTCGGCGGCGGAGATGGCGAGCGCGTCCATCATCTCCACCGCCGCCGGCACCACTCCGGCCGCGATGATGGCCGAGGTCGCCGCGCCGGCCTGGTCGGTGGTGTCGAAGGCGGCGAGCAGGGTGCGTACGGACTCGGGCAGCCGGGTCAGCCGCACGGTCACCTCGGTGGCGATGCCGAGGGTGCCCTCCGAGCCGACGAACGCGCCGAGCAGGTCGTAGCCGGGGGCGTCGGGGGCGCGGCCACCGAGGCGTACCCGGTCGCCGTCGGGGGTGACCAGTTCGATGCCGGTGACATGGTGGGTGGTGAAGCCGTACTTGAGGCAGTGCGCGCCGCCGGAGTTCTCCGCCACGTTGCCGCCAATGGAGCAGATCTGCTGGCTGGACGGGTCCGGCGCGTAGTACCAGCCGTGCGGGTTCGCGGCCCGGCTGACCGCCAGGTTGATCACGCCGGGCTGCACCACGGCCCGCTCGTCGGACGGCGCGATCTCCAGGATGTCCCGCATCCGGGAGGTGACGATCAGGACGCCGTCGGCATGCGGCAGCGCCCCGCCGGACAGCCCGGTGCCGGAGCCGCGGGCGACGAACGGCGTGCCGGCGGCGACGCAGGCCCGGACCACGGCGGCGCACTGCCCGGCGTCGGCCGGCAGCACCACGAGCGCCGGCACGACCTTGTACTGGGCCAGCCCGTCGCACTCGTAGGTGCGCAGCTCCTGCCGGTCGCTGATCACCCGGTCGGCGCCGACTGCGGCCCGCAGGGCGGCGGCCAGAGCGTCCAGGTCCGTCGTGGTCGTGCTCATCGCCCACCTCCGCGTCGCGTCGGTCGTCGGTCAGGGCATCCGTTCGCACGCGGGCACGGTGAGGAAGTCGGCGAAGTCGTCGGCGACGGCGACCTCCATGAACAGCGCCCGCGCCTCGGCGTAGTCGCCCGGTTCGCCGGGGAGCTTGCCGATCTCGGCGTCGGCGATCCGCTCGACCAGCTCCTTCGTGACCCGCTCGCCGGTGTCGTCGAGGGTGACGCCGTTGTGCAGCCACTGCCAGACCTGGCTGCGGGAGATCTCCGCGGTGGCGGCGTCCTCCATCAGGTTGAAGATGGCCACCGCGCCGGAGCCGCGCAGCCAGGCGGTCAGGTACTGCACGCCGACGCTGACCGCGTTGCGCAGCCCCGCCTCGGTGTGCTGCCCGGGGGTGGACGCGACGTCGAGCAGCTGGGCCGCGGTGACCCGGACCTCCTCGCGGGTGCGGTCGAGCTGGTTCGGCCGGTCGCCGAGCACCCGGTCGAAGACCTCCCGGCAGATCGGCACCAGGTCGGGGTGGGCGACCCACGAGCCGTCGAAGCCGTCGCCGGCCTCCCGGGTCTTGTCGTCGCGGACCTTGGCCAGGGCGGTCTCGTTGACCTGCGGATCCCGCCGGCTGGGGATGAACGCGGCCATCCCGCCGATGGCGTGCGCGCCGCGTCGGTGGCAGGTCCGCACCAGCAGCTCGGTGTACGCGCGCATGAACGGCACGGTCATCGTCACCGCGTTCCGGTCGGGCAGCAGGAAGTCCGCGCCCCGGGTACGGAACTTCTTGATCACGCTGAACATGTAGTCCCACCGGCCGGCGTTCAGCCCGGCGGAGTGCTCGCGCAGCTCGTAGAGGATCTCGTCCATCTCGAACGCGGCCGGGAAGGTCTCGATCAGCACGGTGGCCCGGATGGTGCCGCGCGGGAGACCGAGCCGGTCCTGGGCGGCCAGGAACACGTCGTTCCACAGTCGCGCCTCGACGTGGCTCTCCATCTTGGGCAGGTAGAAGTAGGGCCCGGCGCCCCGGTTGAGCTGCCGGTGGGCGCAGTGGAAGAGGTAGAGCCCGAAGTCGACCAGGCTGCCGGAGGTGCGCTCGCCGTCGACCAGGAGGTGCTTCTCGGTGAGGTGCCAGCCGCGCGGGCGTACCACGATCGTGGCCAGCTCGCCGTCGTGCAGCGCGTACTGCTTGCCCTCCGGGGAGGTGAAGTCGAGCTTGCGGTCGATGGCGTCGCGCAGGTTGAGCTGACCGGAGACGACGTTCTCCCAGAGCGGGGTGTTGGCGTCCTCGTGGTCGGCCAGCCACACCTTCGCGCCGGAGTTCAGGGCGTTGATGGCCATCTTCGCGTCGGTGGGGCCGGTGATCTCGACGCGGCGGTCGACCAGGCCGGGTGCCGGCTCGGCGACCCGCCAGTCGGCCTCGCGGATTTCCCGGGTCTCGGGCAGGAAGTCAAGCAGCGCGCCGTCGGCCAGCTCGGCCTCGCGTCGCCGCCGGCGGTCGAGCAGGTCCCGGCGGCGCGGGTCGAAGGCGCGGTGCAGATCGGCGAGGAAGGCCAGCGCCTCCGGGGTGAGGATCTCGTCGTACCGGGGGTGCATCGGTCCCGTGACCTCGACGCCGGCGGGGTTGGTCATCGGCTCGCTCCTCACCGTGACATGTGTCGCGATCTATCCGGTGTGCTCCTGCCGACTGTAGTTCTCGCTGGTCGGGGCCGCGACCTGAGCGACGGCACAGCCGCCGGGAGCGGTCGGCCCGGTGCGGCGAACGGTGCCTCCCGGGCGGCGAGCGGCAGGTCCGCCCGGCTGACCATCCATTCTGGAGGCACTACCACCGCCGGCGGTCGCCCCCTTTCGGTCACGCCGACGGGAGCGGGTTCGGGCACCGGCCCGTAGTGCGGCATCGGGGCCGTCGGCCTGCTCCCCGAGGTTTCCGACATGGAGGACAGGAGTGGTCGCACCGGGCGAGCGGGAACGACGGCCCCAGCGGGCGCAAACCGGACGGACGACCCAGCCAGGGCCACGGCTGCCGGGCGCTACGGGCGGTCCTGGGTGGGCATTTCCGCAGCTCCCCGGCGGGAGGGGGAACACGTGACGGCAATGAAGATTTCTCATTTACACCGGACGGGCACCCCAACCCTCCTAGTGTTGGCCACACCGGTGCTAGTCACGGAGTTGGCCACCCGAACGACGTCCCACGCAGACAGCGGACGAAAAGTGAGGGAAGACGCGCATGAAGGCAAAGACAGTTCTCGGAACAGCGGCGGTCGGCGTGGGCCTCGGCACACTCCTGCTCCCGGTCGCCGCACTCGCGGACACCACCGTCTCACCAGCGACCACCCCGGTCGGCGGCACGGTCGTGCTCACCTCGACCTGCAACCCGAAGGCGGGTGACGCGATCTTCCACGTCACCGGGCCCAACCGGGACGAGAACGTCCGCTCGACCACCGCCGCCGCGGGCGGCGGCCTGAGCGCCGAACTCTTCACCGCCGGGTTCACCCTCGGCACGTACACGGTCACGACGACCTGTGGCGACGGCAGCGCCGGCGGCACCGCGCAGTTCACCGTCACGCCGATCGGCGGCGCGCCGGCCGGCGCCGGTGGCAAGGGACCGGACACCGGTGTCCTCGTCGCGGGCGGCACGCTGGCCGCCGGTGCCGTCGCCGGCGGGACGTACGTGCTGCTCCGCCGCCGGCGCCGCGCCTCCGTCGTCGCCTGAGACGTCGCCACACACCATCCCTTGTGCAACGGTGCCCGCGCCGGCGTGATCGGTGCGGGCACCGCGCCCACGTCGGACGGAGGTGGGAACCTGTCGCCGCAGCACAATCCCGAGCGCGGGTCGTCGCGGGCCCGCACCGCCGCGGTGGTCGCGGCCGTCACGCTGACCGGCGCGACCGGGGCCGGGCTGGTCGCCGCCGGCCTGGGCACCACGGCCGTCCGGCCGCCCCAGCCGGGCGCCTCGGCCGCCCCGACGGGCGAACGCTCCGGCTCGCCCGGGCCGGTGCTGCCCCGGTCCGAACCGGTCCGGATCACCATCCCCCGGATCGGCGTCGACGCGGAGATCGTCCCGGTGGACACCGACAGCGACGGCGCCCTGGAGGTACCGCCGTTGGACCGGCCCGAGGTGGCCGGCTGGTACCGCCGCGGCGCCACGCCCGGCGAGGCCGGCAACGCGGTGCTGGTCGGGCACGTCGACTCGCAGACCGGTCCGGCCGTCTTCTTCGACCTCGGCCGGCTCCGGCCCGGCGACACCGTCCAGGTCACCCGCGCCGACGGGCGGGTCGCCACGTTCACCGTGGACGGTGTCGGGGCGTACCCGAAGGAGCGGTTCCCCACCAAGCGGGTGTACGGCGGCGACGCGGTGGCCCGGCTGCGGCTGATCACCTGCGGCGGCCGGTTCAACCCCCGCACCGGCAACTACCCCGACAACATCGTCGTCTTCGCCACGGCCACGCGCTGACCGCCCCGACGGCACGTGCCGTACGGTAGGCCGTCAGTTCCCGGCGGGGCGGAGGTGCGCGGTGGACCGGACGGCGGTACGGACCCGGCGGGGGCCGCGGCTACCCGCCCTGCTCGGCCGGCTGCTCGGCCGCCCGGCCCGCGCGGCGGCCACGCCGACCGCCCGACGGTCCAACCCGGACGCCGTGGTGGACTGCGCCGTCTACGTCAGCGGCCGGCGGGAGCCGGGGCGCCCGCACTACGCCGACGCGTACGCTCGCAGCCGCCGCACCCGGCGCTCCTTCGTCTGGCTGGGCCTGCACGAGCCGGGGGCGGCGGTGATGGCGGCGGTCGGCCGCACCTTCGGGCTGGACGAGCTGAGCGTGGCGCAGGCCCTCGCCGACGGGCACCGTCCCACCGTCCAGCGGCACGGCGACGTCACCGTGCTGGTCCTGCGCACCGCGAGCTACGTCGAACACACCGAGCTGACCGACACCTCAGAGGTGATCGACACGGGGGACGTGATGGTCTTCCTCGGCGACCGCTTCGCGATCACCGTCCGGCACGGCGCGTCCGGCGCCCTCGCCCCGGTCCGGGAGGACATCCAGCGCCGCCCGGGTGTGCTGGCCGAGGGACCGTGGGCGGTGGCGTACGCGGTCAGCGCCCGGATGGTGGAGCTCTACCTGGAGGTCTCCGGGCACCTGGAGCGGGACCTGGAACGCGTCGAGGAGAGCGTCTTCGCCCGCGACCGGGGCGCCGACATCCAGCACATCTACCAGCTCAAGCGCGAGGTGGTGGAGTTCAAGCGGGCGGTGCTGCCGTTGCAGACGCCGCTGCGGACCCTCGTCGAGCAGCGCGACGGCGGGCCGCCGCCGGCGCTGCAGCGCTGGTTCGTCGACGTGGACGGGCGGCTGACCCGGGCGGTGGACCGGATCGGCGGGTACGACGACCTGCTCAACTCGATCCTCCAGTCCCGGCTGGCGCAGCTCGCCGTGGACCAGAACAACGACATGCGCAAGATCGCCGCCTGGGCGGCCATCGCCGCCACCCAGACCGCGGTGGCCGGCGTCTACGGCATGAACTTCGCCCACATGCCGGAGCTGGGCTGGCGCTACGGCTACGGGGCGGCCCTGCTGGTGATGGCCCTGGCCGCGGTCACCCTGTACCGGTTGTTCCGCCGCTCCGGCTGGCTCTGACGCCCGCCCCGGCCGGGCGGGTGCGCTCGTCACGGCTCGTCCAGGTCGGCCAGCTCGTGATCGAGCAGCTCGGCGAGCCGGGCGAACCGTCCCGGGTACGACAAGGCGGTCATGCCGCGGCTGGGCATCTCCACCGACCAGGTCCAGCAGCGGGTCGCCGTGGAGGTGTCGCTCGCCGTCGACCAGGCCGGTGAGCCGAGGCTCACCGTCCGGGCCGGCCACGGCGAGGACGTTGCCGCCCAGCCGTCGAAGTGCAGCGGCGAGGGGCCCCTAAGCTGGCGAGCATGTTGTGGCAGCGGTACGTGGCGATCGGCGACAGCACCACCGAAGGGCTGGACGACCCGGACGGCAACGGCGGCTACCGGGGCTGGGCGGACCGGTTCGCCCTGGCGGTGGCCCGCGCGCAGGGCGGCCTGGAGTACGCCAACCTGGCCATCCGCGGCCGTACCACCGCGCGGATCCGGGCCGAGCAGTTGCCGGCGGCGCTGGAGCTGGCGCCGGACCTGGCTACCGTGGTGGCCGGGATGAACGACGTGCTGCGGCCGTCGTTCGACCCCGACCGGATCGCCGAGGACGTCGGCGCGATGCAGCGGGCGCTGGTCGGCCAGGGTGCCACCGTGCTCACCTTCACCCTGCCCGACCCGGCGCGGGTGATGCCGCTGGCCCGGCCGCTGCGCGGCCGGGTGGCGGCGTTCAACGCGGCGGTCCGGGCGGTCACCGCCGAGACCGGCGCCACCCTGCTCGACCTCGGGGCGCACCCGGTGGCCTCGGACCCGCGCCTGTGGAGCGACGACCGGCTGCACGCCAACAGCGCCGGCCACGAGCGGATCGCCGCCGCGCTCGCGCACACCGCCGGCCTGCCCGGCTACGACGACTCGTGGACACACCCGCTGCCGGTGGCCGCCCGCCGGCCCCGCCACGACGTGGTCCGCGCCGAGCTGGCCTGGACCCGGCGGCACCTGCTGCCCTGGCTGGCCCGGCACCTGCGCGGCCGGTCCTCCGGCGACGACCGGGTGGCCAAGCGCCCGGTGCCGCTGCCGGTCGAGCTGCCGTAACGGCAGCGCCGGTCGTGCGGCGGCGGGCGGGGTCGCATAGGTTGACCGGATGCGCCTGCCCCTGCTCACCGGCGCCCTCGCCGCCTCGCTCCTGGTCACCCTCGGCGGCTGCGCGGGCGACGACGGGTCGTACGCGCCGCTGCGTCACCCGTTCCGCGGCGCGAGACTGCTGGTCGACGCGGACAGCCCGGCCGCGCACTGGCGGCGCGACCACGACGCGCCCTGGCTGGATCCGATCGCCAACACCCCGCAGGCGCGCTGGTTGACCGGCCCGGAGGAAATTCCCGACCTGGCCGGGGTGCTTGCCGCGGCGCGGCGACAGGGCGCCCTGCCGGTGGTGGTGATCTACCACGTGCCGAATCTCGACTGCGCCGGTGGCGGCGCCCGGGACGCGACGGCGTACGCGCGTTTCATCGACCAGGTGGTCGACGCGCTCGGCGACCGTCGGGCGGCGGTGATCCTCGAACCGGACGCGGTCGCCGCCGAATGTTTCGACGACGCCCGGGCGAAGCTGCTGGCCCGCGCGGTCCGGGTGCTCGCCGACGCCGGCCACCACGTCTACCTCGACGCCGGGCACCCGCGCTGGAACGGTCCGCGGGAGACGGCCGAGCGGCTGCGCCGCGCGGGCGTCGTCCGGGCGGAGGGCTTCTCGGTCAACGTGTCCAACCGGCAGCCGACCGCCGACAGCCACCGCTGGGGGTTGGCGGTGTCCGACCTGGTCGGCGGCCGCGAGATGGTCATCGACACCTCCCGCACCGGGCTGCCGGCGCCGCCGGACGACCAGTGGTGCAACGCCACCCCGCAGGCACTGGGAGCACCGCCCACCACCGCTCCCCAGCTGGAGCGGGTGGCCGCGTTGCTGTGGGTGAAGAGCCCGGGCGAGTCGGACGGCCCGTGCGGGCGGGACGAACCGGCTGCCGGTGTCTTCTCCCCCGCGCAGGCCCGCGCGCTGATCGCGGACGCGCCCTGGCTGCCGGCGTCGGCCCGGCAGGCGGCCCGGGCCGCGACGGCGCCGCTCACCTGATCCGCCGTCATCCGGCCGTGGGCTGGGCCGCGACCTCCCCGGTTCGGCGCAGCTTCTGCCACTTCAGCGCGCCCCCGCTCAGCGCCGTGACCACCGAGTGCACGAGGACCAGGTACAGCACCTGGCGGTAGACGAACTGCTGCAACGGCAGCGCCCAGAGCGGGCGCAACGGCTCCTGGTCGAGGCGGAACGCGAGGATCGCGGTGATCACCTGGATGGACAGGAGGGCGAGCCAGGCGATGACCGTCTCGTACCGGTCGAGGAAGAACAGCCCGTACACGGCGAAGATGTCGACCACCGGCGCGAGCAGCGGCAGCAGCACCGAGAACAGGGCGATGAACGGCAGGCCACGCCGGCCGAAGCGACCGGACGGACCACGCTCGATCAGGGCCCGCCGGTGCCGCCAGAGCGCCTGCATGGTGCCGTAGCTCCACCGGTAGCGCTGCCGCCACAGTTCCGGCAGGGTGCTCGGCGCCTCGGTGCGGGCGACCGCCGTCTCCTCGTACACCACCCGCCAGCCGGCCCGGTGGATGCCGATGGTGAGGTCGGTGTCCTCGGCCAGCGTCGCCCGGCTCAGCCCGCCGGCGGCCCGGACGGCCTCCCGGCGGAACGCGCCGAGGGCGCCGGGGATGGTGGGCATGCAGCGCAGCGTGTCGTAGAGCCGCCGGTCGAGGCTGAACCCGATGACGTACTCGATGTGCTGCCAGCGGCCGATCAGCCGGCGGCGGTTGCCGACCTTGACGTTGCCGGCGACGGCGCCGACCCGCGGGTCGGCGAAGGGCTGCACCAGGCGGTGGATGGCGTCCGGTTCCACCACGGTGTCGGCGTCCACCATGACCAGCAGATCGTGCCGGGCCAGCGCGACGCCGGCGTTGAGCGCCCCGGGCTTGCCGCCGCCCGGCACCCGGACCACCCGCACGTTGGGCAGCCCGAGCCGCTCCACCTCCTCCGCCGTGCCGTCGTCGGAGTCGTCGTCGATGACCAGCACCTCAATGTCGGGGTGGGTTCCGGCGGCCAGCGACCGGACCGCCGCCGCGATGGTGGTGTGCTCGTTGTACGCCGGCACGATCACCGTGACCGGCTCGGTGATCCGGTCACCCCACGACCAGGTGGGCGCGCGGCGGCGGCGGGCGTGGGCCACGGCGTAGCCGAAGAGCAGCAGGGTGCGAGCCAGGGTGAGCAGGCCGACGACGATCAGCAGGAGCCAGAGCCCGCGTACGGTGGCGTCGGCGATCCGCACCGCCCAGACGAGCAGTCCGCCCTGGACCTTGTCGGCGGTGCCGGCGGGGGCGGCGGCGGGCCAGCCGACCCCCTGGGAGACGGTGGTGAAGCGGTAGCCCCGGGCCTGCATCTCGGGGATGAAGCGGTCCAGGGCGGCCACGGTCTGGGCGCGGTCGCCGCCGCTGTCGTGCAGCAGGACGATGGCGCCCCGGTCGCCTCGGGGGGTGGAGTTGCGGACGATCGCGGCCGGGCCTGGCCGGGCCCAGTCCTGGCTGTCGGTGTCCTCGAAGACGGAGACGTAGCCCTGCCGTCCGGAGTCCCGCACGACCGGCCAGTCCGAGTCGTCGACCGCGTCGACTCCGCTGGAGTACGGCAGCCGGGCCAGCGGGGTGGTGACCCCGGTGCTGTAGCCGATGACCGCCTCGGTCTGGGAGTACTCCAATCGGCGCCGCCAGGACGGCAGGTTCGTCAACTCCGGGTGCGTGAAGGTGTGGATGCCCAGCTCGTGGCCCTCGCGGACGATCCGCCGGGTGATGTCCGGGTGCCGGCTGACCTGGGAGCCGATGACGAAGAACGTGGCCGGGGCGTGGTGCCGGCTGAGCACGTCCAGCACCTTCGGGGTCCACACCGGATCGGGGCCGTCGTCGAAGGTGAGCGCGATCGTCCGGGCCGGCATCCGCCGCGCGTCGAGCTTCCCGCTGCGCAGGTCGACGACCGTCCCGCCGTCCCGCACCGCCGCCGGCACCGAGGCCGTGCTCTCCGGGCCGGTGCGCTTGTTGTCCGGGATGAAGCGCGAGTTGGCGTACGCGCCGACGGCGAGCACGTTGACCAGAATGAAGGTGGCCACCGCGGCGAACACCCACCGCTGCCGGGCACGCCGTCGTTGCCGGGTGGGCTCCGGTGGCGGGGGCGTGAGGTCGCCGGTGCCGCCGATCCGCTGCCCGCCGCGCCAGAGCGCCATCAGGCGGCCATCCGCGGCCCGAGAACCTCCGCGCCCTGGCTCACCCAGAGCGCCCCGAGCAGGAGCAGGGCCAGCAGCACCACGACGGAGACGACGCGCCGGAGCAGCCGGGCCCGGCGGCCGGAGCGGTCCACGAAGATCGCGGCGGTGACGTCGGACGCCTGGAGCATCTGCGTGGCACCGTCGACGCCGGTCCGCTCCGGCGTCGCGGGCATGGCCACCACCCCCCTCGCGGGGGCGGCCACGCCGGCCGGCGGCACCGGCTGCACGTCGGGGCGCACCGGCATGGTGCCGGGCGGCGCCGTGGCGGGAGGCTGCGGCGGTGCCGCTTCGCCGGGCGGCACCGGGGCGGCGGCGACGGCCGCCACACCGATGTGCGGGGCGGAAGCGACGCCGGGCGCTGTCGCCGTTCCCCGGGCGACGGGTGGCCCGTCAGTCCGTGATGGCCCGCGCCCGGGCTCGCCGGGCACGGACACGCGGGCGACATAACGCTTCTGCATGTTCCCACGCTATGCAGGAATCCGGCACTCCACATGATCAACTGAGCGATGGGTCGGCCCGAGGGAGCACCCCGTCGCACCGACCGGAAAGGATCATCCCGCGACAGCCGTGGCAGGCAAGGCGAAACCGGCTCGCGCCGCCCCTTCGGCCCACGAGGCATGTCGTTGTCGTGTCCTCGGTCACCCGGGTCGTAGCTACAGAGGTCACCCGCCGGCCATCAGGACCGGTCGGGTCGCCGACATGGGCCGCCCCGACCGCCGCGGGGTTGACCGCCAGCAGCGCAGCGGCCAGCCGCAGTGCGGCGCGCCACCCAGAGCGGCAGCACCAGGCCGGCGAGCGCGGCGAGCCGGGCCGCGCGCGGGTCCCCACCCGCGCGCAGCCGGCCCTCCTTCTCGTCGAGCAGGGCGGCGTGGATCCGGGGCGCCTCGGCGAGCTCGGCCCGACGGACCTGGGCGGCCTGAAGCTCGCGGCGCAGCGTCCGCAGCCGGGCCCGGGCGTCCTCCTCGCGGCGGCCGGCGCGGTCGGCCTCGGCACGCTCGCGGGCCAGGTCGTCCTGACGGGTTCCGCGCAGCGACGCCAGCAGCCGGATCGCCGTACGGTGTTCCAGCCGCTCGACGTCGCCGCGCTGACGGACGTGCTCCCGCCCGACCTCGGCGAGCAGCCGCTCGGCGTCGTCGATGCGCCGTCGCAGGTCGTCGGTGCGCCGGCCGACCGCCTCGTACTCGCGGAGCTGGTCCACGGCCTCGGCGAGCCATCGCTCGCTCTCCTCGTTCACGTCGTCATTGCACACGTCCGGCGCAACGCCGACCCGTCCCGCCCCCGGCCTCTTGATCGTCGCCGTCGGCGACGGGTTGACGGGGCGTAGGATGGGACCATCCCGGAACCGGCGACTCCCACTTTCGAGGTGGCCGCCACGCCGGATCCGCCCAGGGGACGCGATCGCGCCCACGCCCGCGCCTGCTCCACGCCGCCCCTGCGGCGCCATGTCTCCCACCCCGATTCCGGGCAGCGCCCGGGATCTTCGCAACAGCCTCATGAGGGAGCAACAAATGAAGATCGCCCGACACCGGATCATCGATGCGCTACGCGCTCGCGACCAGCATGCCCGGGCCGACTGGGTCAGGCGGGAACTGCCCGACGAGATCGACTCCGGCCAGCACTCGGGCCTGCTCGCGACGCTGCACCTCGATCCGGCCGACCTCGTCGAGACGCCGTCGCGGTGAGGGCGACGCTGCCGGGTCCGGCGGCGTAGCGGCGCACCACGCGCGGCACGAACCGGGTGAGCGCGCCGCAGCACGGGAGTTTGGGTGTCCCGGACGGGGGAAGTCACCTCCCCGCCGAGTCGGGGCCGGTCGGCCCGACGCGGCTGGCCAGCGCCCTGCCCCCGTCGGCAGCACCGCCGACCGGGGTCGGGGCAGATCCCCGAGGAGGAGCGACGATGGCGGACGCGGCAAGGGGCACCACCCGGGCGGCCACCAGACCCACCGGCGCCCGGAAGAAGACGGGGGCCCGCAAGGCGCCGATGAACCGGAAAGAGGCGGCGAAGAAGGTCGCGACCGCCACGAAACGGGCCACCGGGGCGAGCGCGGCCAAGACCCCGGGCGGGAAGCCCACCCCGACGACGGCCCGGGTGGCCCGCAAGAAGGCCACCGCCGCGACGGTCGCTCCCGCCCGGAAGCCGACCGCCAAGGCGATCGCCGCCAAGAAGGCGCCGGCCAAGAAAGCCACGGCGAAGAAGGCACCCGCCAAGAAGGCCACGGCGAAGAAGGCACCGGCCACGAAGGCCGCCGCCAAGAAGTCGCCGGCCAAGAAGGCGACGGCGGCAGCCCTGGCCCGAACCACCGCGGCGACGCGGGCGCCGGCGAAGAAGACGACCACCATGGAGTCGTTCGGCAACCGGCGGACGGCTCGGAAGACGGCCGGCTGACCAGGTCCGCGTCGGGCCGGGGCCACCGGTCGAGCAGAATGGGCGGGTGACGAGACGCGGTGCCCGCCGGAACCCGACCGCCGACCCCGGAGCCTGCCCGTGCGGCTCGGGGCTGCCCTACGCCGACTGCTGCGCCCCGGTGCACCGGGGCGAGTCGACCACGGCGACCGCCGAGGCGGTGATGCGCTCCCGGTTCAGCGCCTTCGCCGTCGGCGACGCCGACTACCTGGTACGCAGCTGGCACTCCACCACCCGGCCGGCCCGGCTGCGGCTGGACCCGGGGCAGCGCTGGACCCGGCTGGAGATCCTCGGCACCGACCGGGGCGGCCTCTTCGACTCCGAAGGCACCGTCGAGTTCCGGGCCCACTACCGGGAGGCGGGGCGTCCGGGCACGCTGGACGAGCGCAGCCGCTTCGTCCGGGAGAACGGCCGCTGGGTCTACCTGGACGCGCTGCCCGAGTGAGCGCCAGGCCTGGACACCACGCCCGGGCCCGGTGACCCTACCGGCCGCCGACCGCGGCGGCCCGCAGCCCGAGACGGTCGACCGCCGCGGTGACCAGCTCGTCCGGCGGCAGCGTGATCTCCAGGACGACGCCGGACTCGTCCGGACCCAGGTGCTCCAGGATCGCCCGCTGCGAGTCGAGCAGGCTGGCCGGCATGTAGTGCCCCGGGCGGCGGCTCATCCGGTCCCGGATGAGCTCGGCCGACCCGGCCAGGTGGACGAACTCCACGTCCGGCGGACCCTGCCGCAGCACATCCCGGTAGGACCGCTTCAGCGCCGAGCAGGCCAGCACCGTGGACACCCTCTCGGCGTGCCGGGCGGCCATCCACCCGGCGAGGTCGCGCAGCCACGGCCAACGCGCGGCGTCGTCCAGCGGTACGCCGGACCGCATCCGCGCCACGTTGGCCTCGGAGTGGAACTCGTCCGCCTCGGCGAACCGCAGCCCGGTCAGCTCGCTGATCCCCCGGGCCACCGTCGTCTTGCCCGCGCCCGACACGCCCATCACCACGACGTGCCGGGTGGGCGGTCGGTCACCAGTCATGGACGGTGCCGTCCTGGAGCCGGTTGAACGGCAGGTACGCCGGCACGTACGGGAACCGGGCCGCAGCCTGCTCGTCGAGTTCCACACCGAGGCCCGGCTGCTCCCCCGGGTGCAGGTAGCCGTCGGTGAAGGTGAACGACTGCCGGAACACCTCGTCGGTCAGCGCGCCGTGCTGCATGTACTCCTGGATGCCGAAGTTGTGGATGGCCAGGTCGAGGTGGAGCGCGGCGGCCATGCCGACCGGCGAGATGTCGGTCGGGCCGTGGATGCCGGACTTGATCTGGTACTGGGCGGCGAAGTCGAGCAGCTTACGCATGGCCGTGATGCCCCCGGTATGGGTGACGGCGGACCGGACGTAGTCGATGAGCTGTTCCCGGATCAGCGTCTGGTAGTCCCACACGGTGTTGAAGACCTCGCCGATGGCGAGCGGGGTGGTGGTGTGCTGGCGGACCAGCCGCAGCGCCTCCTGGTTCTCCGCCGGGGTGCAGTCCTCCAGCCAGAACAGGTCGTAGGGCTCCAGGGCCTTGCCGAGCTTGGCGGCCTGGATGGGGGTCATCCGGTGGTGCCCGTCGTGCAGCAGCGGCAGCTCGGGGCCGAACTCGTTGCGGACCGCCTCGAAGACGCCGGGGAGGTGCCGCAGGTACGCGCGGGTGTCCCAGTCCTCCTCGGCGGGCAGCGGGGTGCGCTGCGCGGGCTCGTAGTCGTACCGCTTGCCGTCGGCGCTGGGCTGGGCGGCGACCCCGTAGACGGCGTTGATGCCGGGCACCGAGGTCTGCACCCGGATCGACCGGTAGCCGAGGTCGAGGTGCCGGCGGATCGAGTCGAACAGTTCCGGCAGGTCCCGCCCGGAGGCGTGGCCGTACGCCATGATCCCGGCCCGCGACGCGCCGCCGAGCAGCTGGTAGAGCGGCATCCCGGCGGCCTTGGCCTTGATGTCCCACAGCGCGACGTCGACGGCGGCGATGGCGGCCATGGTGACCGGTCCCCGCCGCCAGTACGCCGACCGGTAGAGGAACTGCCAGGTGTCCTCGATGCGGTGCGGGTCCCGGCCGATCAGCAGGGGTACGACGTGGTCGGCCAGGTAGGAGGCGACGGACAGTTCCCGCCCGTTGAGGGTGCCGTCCCCCAGCCCGGTGAGCCCCTCGTCGGTGGTGATCTTGAGGGTGACGAAGTTGCGGTCGGGGCTGGAGACGACGACGTCCGCTGCGACGATCTTCACGCAGGTGCCTTTCTCAGGGGTGGTGTCAGCGAAGGGTGCTGCCGGGCGGCAGGTCGTCCAGGAGGGACAGCTCGTCGCGGCGCGGCAGGGCCTCCCAGTCGCCGGGTCCGGCGACGGCGAAGGCGCCGAGGGTGACCGCCCGACGCAGTCGCCCGGCCAGGTCGAGTCCGTCCAGGTGGCCCGAGAGGTAGCCGGCGGTGAAGGCGTCGCCCGCGCCCACCGTGTCCACCGCGGTGACCGGCAGCGCCGCCGCGTGCCGGACGCCGTCGCGGGTGTACGCCCGGGCGCCGTCGGCGCCGAGCTTGACCAGCACGGTCGCCACCCCGCGTGCGAGCAGCCCGGCGACGAGGCTGCCCTCGTCCGCGCCCGGCTCGCCGACGAGGTCCAGCTCGTCGGCGGAGGCGACGAGCACCGAGGCGTGGCCGGCGAGGGGGGCGAGCACGGCGCGGGCCTCGTCGCGGCTCCAGAGCTTCGCCCGGTGGTTGACGTCGAGGCAGACCAGCGCCCCGGACCGGGACGCCGTCTCCGCCGCCCACCGGGTGGCCTCGCGGGCGCTGTCGGAGAGCGCCGGGGTGATGCCGGTCAGGTGCAGCACGCGGGCACCAGCGGCCAGGGCCGGGCGCAGATCCTCGACGGAGAGCGCGGACCCGGCCGAGTCGGCCCGGTGGTAGCGCACCCGGGTCAGGTCGGCGGTGCGCCGTTCCAGGAACATCAGCCCGGCCGGCCGGTCCGGGTCGCGGGTGACGTGGTCGACGCCGACGCCCTCGGCCCGCAGCTGCCGCAGCAGGTACCCGCCGAGCTCGTCGTCGCTGACCCGGCCGGCCCAGGCGGCCCGGTGGCCGAGCCGGGCCACCCCGATCGCCACGTTGGACTCGGCCCCCGCCAGGTGCATGGTCAGGTCGCCTCCGGCGGCCAGCGGCCCGGCCGACCGCAGGGACACCAGGGCCTCACCGAAGGTGAGCAGGTCGACGGCGGTCATGACACCACGGCGACGTAGGCCCGGGCCCGCTCCCGCAGCGCGTCGAGGTCGCCGCCGGAGGCGGCGTCGCCGACCAGCGGGCCGCCGACGCCGACGGCGATCGCGCCGGCGGCGAGGTAGCCGGGCAGCTCGGCGAGACCCACCCCGCCGACCGCGACGAACGGGATGTCCGGGAACGGGTCGCGCAGCGCCTTCAGGTAGGCCGGCCCACCCAGCGACGCCGGGACGAGCTTGACGACGGCGGCCCCCGCGCGGACCGCGGCGTACGCCTCGGTCGGGGTGAGCGCCCCGGCGGCCACCGGGAGCCCGCGACGGACCGCCTCGGGGACGGAGTCCACGACGGCCGGGGTGACCACGAACTGCGCCCCGGCGGCGGCCACGTCGGCGACGGCCGCCGAGGTGAGCACCGTGCCGGCGCCGACCAGCGATCCGGCCGGGGCCGCAGCCCGGATCGCCGCGATCGCGTCCAGCGCGCCCGGCGTGGTCAGGGCCACCTCCACCACCCGTACGCCCTCGGCGAGCAGGGCGGTGCCGGTGGCGATGGCGGCGGCGGTGTCGGTGCCGCGGATGACCGCCAGCAGGCGGGTGGCGGCGAGTTCTGCGGTGAGGTCGAGGGGCATGGTCACCATTCCGCGTAGGAGCCGTCGGGGTGCCGGAACATCGGGCTGCGCCAGGCGTGGCCGCGCTTGTCCGCGGCGCGAACCGCCGCCTCGTCGATCTCGATGCCCAGGCCGGGCGCGGTGAGCCGCTCCACGTACCCGTCGACGAAGGTCAGCGGCGTCTTGTCGAGGCAGTAGTCGAGGACCTCGGCGCCGAGGTTGTAGTGGATGCCGATGCTCTGTTCCTGGATCAGGTAGTTGGGCGTGGCGAAGCCGACCTGCAGGCAGGCCGCGAGGGCGATCGGCCCGAGCGGGCAGTGCGGCGCGAGCTGCACGTCGTACACCTCGGCGAGCGCGGCGATCTTGCGTACCTCGGTGATGCCACCGGCATGCGAGAGGTCCGGCTGCGCGACCGCGATCCCGGCCTGGAGCACGGGCAGGAACTCCTGCCTGCTGTAGAGCCGCTCCCCGGTGGACACCGGCGTGGTGGTCGACCGGACGAAGTCGCCGATCAGGTGGGAGTTCTCCGGGACGACCGGCTCCTCCAGGAACAGCGGCCGGTACGGCTCCAGCAGCGGCGCCACCCGGCGGGCGTTGGCCAGGGTGAACCGGCCGTGGAAGTCGACGGCGACGTCGCGGTCGTCGCCGAGCACCTCGCGGGCCGCGGCCACCCGGGCGACCACGCCGTCGAGCTCGGCCACCGAGGCGATCGGGCTCATCCGGCCGGAGGCGTTCATCTTGACCGCGGTCAGGCCCGCCTCGACCTGGGCGGCGATGTGGTCGCGGACCTCGCTCGGCTCGTCGCCGCCCACCCAGCCGTACACCCGGATCCGGTCCCGGACCGGGCCGCCGAGCAACTGGTGCACCGGGGCGCCGAGGTGCTTGCCGGCGATGTCCCACAGCGCCTGGTCGAGGCCGGACACGGCGCTGGCCAGGATCGGGCCGCCCCGGTAGAACGAGCCCTTGGTCATGACCTGCCAGTGGTCCTCGATGCGCAGCGCGTCCCGGCCGATCAGCAGCTCGCCGAGCTGCTCGACGGCGGTCCGGACGGTTTCGGAGCGCCCCTCGCAGGTGGCCTCGCCCCAGCCGACGACCCCGGAGGCGGTCTCCACCCGGACGAAGAGCCACCGGGGTGCGACGAGGAAGGTCTCGATGCGCGCGATTGTCGTCATGACTGCTCAGCCCTTCGTCGCGCCGGCGGTGAGGCCGGAGACCACGTACTTCTGCACGAACAGGGCGATCAGCATGATCGGCAGAGTGACCACGGTCGCGGCGGCCATCAGCCCGCCCCAGTCGATGCTGGCGTAGCCGACGAAGTCGAAGATCGCCACGGGCAGGGTCTTGGTGTCGGCGCCGGAGAGCACCAGGGCGAACATGAAGTTGTTCCAGGAGAAGATGAAGGACAGGATGCCGGCGGTGGCGACGCCCGGCACGGACAGCGGCAGGGTGATCCGGCGGAACGCGCCGATGTGGGTCAGCCCGTCGACCAGCGCCGCCTCCTCCAGCTCCTCCGGCAGGCCGTCGAAGTAGCCCATCATGATGTAGACCACCAGCGGCAGCGACACGAACATGTGGCTGAGGATCAGCACGCCGAAGCCGCCGACCATCTGCAGGTTGGAGAAGACGTAGTACCAGGGCACCAGCAGCGAGACGCCGGGGATGACCCGGGCCATCAGCACCACCAGCGCGGACTTGCGCATGTTGAACCGGCTCATCGAGTACGCGGCCGGCACGCCGAGGATCAGCGACGCCACGGTCGCGGCGAAGGCCACCCACAGGCTGTTGCCGATGAACTGGACGTAGTTGGCCCGCTTGAGCACGGTGGCGTAGTTGTCCATGGTGGGCGAAAAGACCAGCGCCTTGCCGGTGTCGTAGATGTCGACGTTGGTCTTGAGCGACGCGGCGATCATCCAGAGCAGCGGCGCGAGCAGCGACAGCACCACGACGGCGAGCGCCACCACCCGGAACACCCGGTACGCGGGACGGGGCTTCATCGCTGCTTCTCCTTGCGCCGGGCGGTCAGGGCCCACATCGACCCGATGATGATCAGGAAGAAGATGATGAGCACGGCCGAGGAGACGCCGTACTCGTTGTAGTCGAAGCTGAGGCCGTAGGCGTACACGTTGAGGGTCTCCACCTCGTGGAACGAGCCGCCGCCGCGGCCCTTGGTGGCGTAGAGGATGTCGAAGGTCTTCAACGCGTCGATGCCGCGCAGCAGGATCGCCACGATCACCGTGGGCATCAGCAGCGGCAGGGTGACGTGCCGGAACCGCTGCCAGGTGCTGGCGCCGTCGATCCGGGCCGCCTCCTGCGGCTCCTCGGAGAGCGAGGTCAGCCCGGCGAGCAGGATCAGCACCACCATCGGCGTCCACTGCCAGACGTCGATGAAGATGGTGGTGGGCAGCGCCGAGTGCTGGCCGGCGAGCCACGGCTGGGGGCCGATGCCGACCCAGCCGAGCACCTGGTTGGCCAGGCCGATGTTGGGGTCGAAGATGAGCCGCCACATCATGCCGACGGCGACCGGGGTGGCGACCAGCGGCATCAGGATGGCCACCCGGACCCACTTCTGGCCGCGGAACGGTCGCCACAGCAGCAGCGCGACCGCCATCCCGAGGACGACCTCGAAGAGCAGCGCCACGACGGTGAACGTGGCGGTCCGCCCGACGGCCGGCCAGAACCGGTCGGTGTCCGACAGCACGTCGAGGTAGTTCCGGAAGCCGACGAACTCGCTCTCGGCGCGGACGGAACCCTCGGCGTCGGTGAGGCTGAGGTAGCCGGTCCAGGCCAGCGGGAAGACGATCAGCGCGGCGACGAAGACCATCGCCGGGGTGGCGAAGAGCCACTTGCGGTGGTCGTTGGCCCAGCGCGCCCAGCCGGGCGTGTCGGGCATGGCCGAGGCGCCGCCGGGCGCTCGGGCGGGGGTGGTGACTGTTGCCATGGGATCTCCGGGAGTGGGCGGGCCGGGGGGGTACGCGGGTGGTGGGACCGACCGGCCCCACCACCCGCGCGCGGCTTACTTGGCCTCGTCGTCCAGGAACTTCTGGAAGGCGGTGTTCGCCGTGTCGGCCGCGGCTGCGGCGTCCTTGCCGGCGATCGCCTCGACGATCGGCTGGCCGACGAGCTCGCGGGCCTGGGCGACCTTCACGACCAGCGGCCGGTCGTGGCCGACGCCGTCCTTGGTGCTGACGGCAATGGCCTCGACGAGGTCCTTCGGGTAGGTCGCGGTGCCCTCCGGGTTGGCCCAGACGGAGGTACGGGCGCTCGGCACGCCGGACTTCTGCTGGGCGAGCGTCTGCTGCTTGCCGGTGGCCCACTCGACGAACTTCCAGGCGTTGCTCTTGTTCTTCGAGCCGTCGTTGACGCCCAGTGCCCAGGACGGGATGTTGTACGGCTTGGAGCCGGCCGGTCCGGCCGGGAACGGCGCGAAGCCGACGGTGTCGGCCACCTTGGACTTGGCCGGGTCGGTGGCGTTCTTGTAGAGCGAGTCGGCCTCGGTGTAGAAGGCCGCCTTGCCCTGGGTGAAGATGGCCATCGCCTCGGGCCAGCTCATGTCGGTGCTGACGTTGGCCGGGCCGTGGTCCTTGATCAGCCCGCCGTAGTAGGCGTACGCCTGCTTGGCGGCGTCACTGTTGACGGCGGCCTTGCCGCTGCCGTCGACGAAGTCACCGCCGAAGCTGTAGAGGAAGCTGGAGAACTGGGTGACCGCCGGCGACTTGCCGGTCCGGGCGACGAAGCCGGCGACGCCCGGCTGGGCGGCCTGGATCTTGGCAGCGGCGGCCTTGAGCTCGTCGAGGGTCTTCGGCGGGGCGCTCAGGCCGGCCTTGGCGAGCAGGTCCTTGCGGTAGTAGAGGACCTCCTGCTCGGTGATGATCGGGACGCCGACCGGCTTGCCCTGGTACGAGGTGGCCTCGACCGGCCCGGACTGGAAGTCGGCGAAGTCCCAGTCCTTGTTGGACTTCACCTGGTCCGACAGGTCGGCGAGGTACTTGTTCTTTGCGAACAGCTTCCCCTCCTGCAGGGGGCGGTACATCATCACGTCGATGTCGGACGAGCCGGCGTTCAGCTTCACGTTGTACTGGTCGGAGAGCTGGTCCTCGCCGAGCTGGGTGATCTCGACCTTGAGCCCGGTCTGCTTCTCGAACTCGGGCAGGGCCTGCTTGATGTTCTCCGTCCACACGTGGTTCGCCAGGGTCACCCGGACCGTCTTGGACGCGCCGCTGTCGTCGCCACCGCCGCCGCAGGCGGAGAGGCCCATGGCGGCAACCACAGCCAGAGAAGTACCAATTATCGATCGACGCCGCACGTCCATCTCTCCTTCTGTCGTGGCCGCCGCCCAGCGGGAAGAGCGCCACATCGTTATAACGTCCGCTTAACGACGGGATGTTAGGCCGATAAAGCCGACTTATTCAAGGGGTGATCCACAACTGATATGCTCCGAGTCGTGGATCAGTCCTCCTCAGGGGTCGCACCCGCCCAGCACGCCCCTGCCGAGGCCGGGCTGCACGCCCGCGTTCTCGACCACCTCGGCACCGCCATCTGCGGCGGCGAGGTGGCCGCCGGCTCGGTCCTCAACATCGACGACCTGGTCGAGCGGTACGCGGTCTCCCGCTCGGTGATCCGCGAGGTCCTGCGGGTGCTCGCGTCCATGGGATTCGTCGAGACCCGGCGCCGGGTCGGGGTCATGATCCGACCGGCCGAGGCCTGGAACGTCTTCGATCCGCAGGTGATCCGCTGGCGGCTCGCCTCCGCCGGCCGGATGGGGCAGCTCCGCTCGATCACCGAGCTGCGGACCGCGGTCGAGCCGCACGCCGCCTGGCTGGCCGCCGGCCGGGCCGACCACGACGAGGCGAGCGAGCTGGTCGGGCTCGCCGCCAAGATGTGGGCTGCCGGGAAGGCCGGCGACGAGGCGCGCTTCCTCAGCCTGGACATCGAGTTCCACCGGCGGGTGCTGGCCGCCTCCGGCAACGAGATGTTCGCGAAGCTCCAGGAACTCGTCGCCGAGGTGCTCACCGGCCGGCACCACTACCACCTGATGCCGCACTACCCCGATGAGCAGGCCCTGCAGCTGCACGCCGACGTCGCGCAGGCGATCCAGCGGCGGGACGGCGAGCGGGCGCGGGAGGCGATGGTGCGCATCATGGAGCAGGCATTCGACGAGATGAAGTCGATGTGGGGCCAGACCGGCGAACCCGGCCGGTGAGCTGACCTTCCCCACTCCGGGCGGTCGAAGGCGAGGCCGGCACGTCGTCCGGCGGGCGGATCTCGGCGACGCTGCTGCGGGAGCGGACCGGACGCGACTGGGACGAGTGGTTCGCGCTGCTCGACGCCTGGGGCGCGGTCGACCGTACGCACACCGAGACCGCTGCGGGGGCGGACGCTCCTTGCCGGCGCCGCCGACCGCCTCGGCGGGTCAGCGGTCGGGGTCGAAGGCGCCGTCGAACTCGAACACGGGGTTGGGGACGTCCCGGCCGTGCGTGTCGGTGAGCATGGCCTGACCGATGAGTTTCGACGGCCCCCCGGCCACGTAGGTGGCGTCGGCCTTGGCCTGGATTTCGAACTTGCCGTCCTGCGGCTGTCCGTGGTCGTCGGTGAAGTGGATCATGCAGATCCAGTCGGGCCCGGGTCCGACGTCCGGGATCTTCGGGCCGCCCCGATCGCAGTTGGCGGAGGCACCGACGCCGGCGGCGGTGACGCTGGGCTCGCCGAGCAGCGCGGCGCGCTGGACGTACAGGTTCGCGAAGGTCGGGGTGATGGCGCGTTCGAGGCGGGCCTTCGTGACCTCAGGCTGGCCGCACCCGGCCAGCGAGGAGGTGGCGGCGACCGCGAGGCCGGCGGCCAGGACGGTGGTGCGCAGGCGGGTCATGGTCAGCCTCCGGTGATGTCGCGACGACGCAGGTAGACGTGGGCGAAGGTCAGGCAGGCGACCAGCCAGCCGGCGCTGACGAGAGCGCCGGTGACGATCGGTGCGTGGAAGGGGTGCGCGGTGAGCAGCCCGTGCCATGCCTCGAACGGGGTGGTGAGCAGCAACTGGCGGGCCTGGTTCAGGCCGCCGAGGCTGCTGAGCAGTTGCATGAGCATGCCGAGGACGACGGGTGCGGCGACGCCGATGGTGGGGTTGCGGGTGGTGACCGACAGCAGGATCGCCAGGGCGGTGAAGCCGAGCATCGGCGCCACGGCGGTGGCCCAGCTCGCGATGACGATGGGCAGCGCGCTGCCGGCGGGGATGAGTTGGCCGCTGAGCCCGGGCAGGGGTTGGGTGCCGACGACGAGCAGGCTGGTGGTGATGGTGCTGGCGGCGAGCAGAGCCAGCACGAGCAGGTTGAACCCGATCGCGGTGAGCGTCTTGGCCCAGAAGACCTGGGCGCGGCTGACCGAGCGGGTGAGGATCGTCTTCCAGGTGCCGTGCTGGTCCTCGTTGGCGAAGATGTCCCCGGCGACCAGCGCGGCGAGCAGGGGCAGCACCCACTGGTGGGCAAAGGCGAGCACGAACAGTGGGACCGCGTAGCCGCTGGTGTGGATGTGCCGGCCGTAGAGGGTGTCCTTGGGCGGCAGTTGGGTGCTGAAGATCAGCACGATCGCGACCGGGACGACCAGCGCGCCGATGATCAGGGCGCGGCTGCGGGCCTGGGCGGCGAGCTTGGCCACCTCCCCGCGCAGCACGGTGGCGGTGCCGGGGCGGCGGCGGACAGCGGGCGCGTCCGTGGGCACGGTGCTGGTGGCGCTCATCGGGGGGCTCCGGCGGGGGCATCGAGGTTGGCGGAGAGGCTGGCGGGTGCGGACTCGGTGAGCATGAAGAACAGCGCCTCCAGTGGTGTCTCGTCGCGGGTGAGGCCACGCAGGGCGATGCCGGCGTCGACGATGTCGGCGACGAGGGCGTCGACATCCTTCTGCGGCCCGCGGACGGCCAGCCCGCCGTCGACGCCGCTGACTTCCAGCCCCCGAGCACGGGCCAGTTCTTCGGTCCGGGTGTCGTCGGTGGTGGTGAACCGGTGGGCCTGTTCGGGTGCGTGCTCGCGCAGCGCGGCGATCGAGCCGTGGTGCACCACCGACCCGGACCGCATGATCGTCACGTTGTCGCAGATCTGCTCGACCTCGGCCATGTCGTGGCTGCTCAGCAGCACGGTGAGGCCGGTGTCGGCGAGCCGGCGTACCAGCGCGCGCATGTCCCGCATGCCGGCGGGGTCCAGCCCGTTGGCGGGCTCGTCGAGGACCAGCAGCTGCGGGTCGCGTAGCAGGGCGGAGGCGACGCCGAGGCGCTGCCGCATGCCGAAGGAGTAGCCGCGGACCTTGTCGCGCTGCCGGTCGTTCAGCCCGACGACCTCGAGGACCTCGTCGACGCGGTCGGCGGCGACGTCGCCGTCGAGGCCGGCGAGCAGCTGCAGGTTCCGGCGGCCGGTGAGGCCGGGGTAGAACTTCGGACTCTCGATGAACCCGGCCACTCCGGCCAGGGAGTTGACCCCGTGGCGTTGCCAGGAGCGGCCGAACACCTCCAGGGTGCCACTGTCGGGGCGGATCAGCCCGAACAGCATCCGGAGGAAGGTGGTCTTGCCGGCGCCGTTGGGGCCGAGGACGCCGTACACCTCGCCTTGGGCGACCTGAACGGTGATGTCGTCGACGGCGGTCAGCGAGCCGTAGGTCTTGGTGAGGTTGACGGCGTTGACCGCCAGCACATCGCTCATGCCCCAGACGCTAAAGATCAGACATGAAGCCGGGATGAAAGCGCGCGGCTGTCAGCGGGGATCCGCCTGGCGACGGCGGTGGCGGACCACGTGCCACCCGGCGTAGCCGATAACCACGAGGACCGCGGCGGGGATCACGTACCACTGGTAGCGGTGCAGGTCGGCCTCGATCGCCCGGATGTGGTCGCTGGCGAGGTAGCCGGCGGTCGCCCACACGCCCACCCAGGCGGCGGCGCCGAGCGCGTTGTACGTGACGAACCGCGGCCACGGCATGCCGGTGGCGCCCGCGATGACTCCGTTGAACTGCCGCAGGCCTTCGACGAAGCGGGCGATCGCGACGACCTTCGGCCCGTGCCGGCCCATGAACGCCTCGATCCGCGCCAGCCGCCCCGGCGTCAGACGCACGTACCGGCCGTAGCGCAGGATCAACGGACGGCCCCCGGTCCGGCCGATCAGGTAGCCGACGCTGTCGCCGCTGACTGCGGCCAGGAACGCGACTGCGGCGACCCCGGCGATGTTCAGGTCTCCGCGTGCGGCGTAGCCGGACCCCAAAATGATCGCCGTCTCGCCGGGCGCGGGGACACCGAAGCCCTCGACGAAGACCAGGACGAAGATGCCGAGATAGCCCTGGTGCGTGACCAGACCCGTGAGTGAGGCCAGAACACTCATCGGTAGTCGAGCGCCGGAGCGTGTTCGTCGGCGGCGGCGTCTGCGGTCGAGGGGCCCAGCAGGGGCCGGAGCCGGGTGTGTTCCAGCCGGCGCAGGCCGTAAGCCAGGGGGCGGCGGGCGAGGAGGTACCCGAGCAGCGTCACGACGGCGCCGAGGGCGAATCCGGCCAGGACGTCGTAGGGGTAGTGGGCGGCGACGTACACGCGGGCGAAGCCCATCAGCGCGGCGGCGACGACCGCCAGCAGGCCGAGCCGCCAGCTGACCAGCAGCAGTCCGGCGGCGACGGCTCCGGCCATGGTGGCGTGGTCCGAGGGGAACGACGGGTCGGTGCTGTGGTCGACCAGCACCAGGATGCCGGGTAGCGTGGTGTACGGGCGTGGCTCGTGCACGGCGGCAACGAGCGGCTGGTTGACCGCGACGGCGAGCAGCATGCCCACCGGAGCCCACACCGCCGCGGGCATGCCGCTGCCCCGTCGTCGGGCGATCCACCAGCCCGCGAGCAGCATCACGGCGAACAGGACCACGCCGTACGCGGCGTAGCCGGACAGAGCGGTGTGCAGCCACGGCGTCGCCCGGGCGAAGTCGTTGATCTCCATGAAGAGTCGCTCGTTCATCGTGTCCTTCCGCCCAGGGCTAGGTGGCCGACGGTAGGCAGTCGTGCATGAAGGGCAGATGAAGGACACGGGCGGCCGTGCTGCACTGGCAGCCGATGCGAGAGGGGGCAGAGTGCGGGTGCTGGTGGTTGAGGACGAGCGGCGGCTGGCTGACCTGCTCGCCCGCGGTCTGCGTGAGGCCGGTCACAGCGTTGACGTGCGGCACACCGGCTCCGACGGGCTGCTCGCGGCCGCTACCGGTGTCTACGACGGGGTGGTGCTCGACGTGATGCTGCCCGGCCTGGACGGCGTCGCGGTGTGCCGGACGCTGCGGCAGCGGGGCAGCATGGTGCCCGTGCTGATGCTCACCGCCCGCGGTGACGTCCCCGACCGGATCGCTGGTCTGGACGCCGGCGCCGACGACTACCTGGCCAAACCGTTCTCCTTCGACGAGTTGCTCGCCCGGCTTCGGGCCCTGCACCGCCGCGCCGCGGGGCCGCCGTCGGCTGAGGTACGCGCCGGAGACCTGCTCCTCGATCCCGCACGGCGCCGGGTGTTCCGCGGCGAGGTGGAGATCGACTTGTCGGCGCGCGAGTTCGACATCCTCGCCCTCCTGCTGTCCCGGGCCGGGCAGTGCCTGACCCGCTACCAGATCCTCGACGAGGTCTGGGACGGCGAGACCGACATCCGCTCCAACGTCATCGACGTCCACATCGCCACCCTCCGCGGCAAGGTCGACAAGCCGTTCGGGCGCCACACCATCGAAACCCTTCGCGGCGTCGGCTACCGCCTGCGCCCCGACGGAGGCTGACGTGCCACCCCGCCCGGCGTTGCGCCGCCGTTTCCGTGCCCGGTCGTCAGCCCGTGATCCCATTATCGGCCTGTGGGGTCGCCTACCGCTGCGCATCCGGCTGATCGCAGGCTTCGCCGCGGCGATGCTCCTGGTCCTCGCCGCCGCCGGCGCGTTCGTCTATCTACGCGTGCAGTACGCCCTCGACCTACGCCTCGACGAGGACCTGGCCGCGCAGTCAGTGCAGCTGACCGAACTCGTCCGCGCCGGTGGCGTGCCACCGGACAACCCGGGCGTCCCCACCGCGCCAGGCGAGTACCAGATCCTCGACGCCGGCAACCGCGTCCTCGCCGCCAGCCCAGGCCTGCCAGCCGGCTCGCTGCTGACGCCTCACCAGCTCGATGTGGCGTTACGGCAGCCGCTGCGCCGCGACCGCGGCACGCTGATCCCCATCAGCACCCGCCCGTTGCGCCTGTACGCCGTACCCCTGCAACCCGGCGCCACGCCACCGGCCGGGCAACCCGCCGTCACCGTCGCCGCGGTCCGCCGCGATCAACGCGACGAGGCACTGCGGGAACTCATCGGCCAACTCACCCTCGCCAACCTGACCGCCCTGGCCATCGCCTCCGGAGTCGGCTACCGCCTCGCCCGGGCGGCACTGGCCCCGGTCGAGCGCTACCGCAGCGAGGCCGCCCGCATCGCCGCCGGCGCGACCGGGGTACGCCTGGCCGTACCCGACCGGTCCGACGACGAGGTCGCCCGCCTCGGCCGCACCCTCAACGACATGCTCACCGCCCTCGAGACGGCCCTGGACCGGGAGCGGCTGTTCATCAACGACGCCAGCCACGAGCTGCGGACCCCGCTGACCCTGCTTTCCACCGAATTGGAACTGGCGCTGCGCCGGCCGCGCAGCGCCGCCGAACTCGAACAGACCCTGCGCAGCGCCGCCGACGACACCGCCCACCTCATTGCCCTCGCCGACACCCTGCTCAGTCTCGGCGTGCAACCCGCCCACGACGACACCGCCCCCGAGGTAGACCTCAGCGAACTGCTGACCGGCCTCGTCGAGCGCTACCGGACCACCACGGGCGAGGCCCTGCACGGCGAGATCGCGGCCCGCCTGACCGTCCGGGGGAACGCCACCGGCCTCGGGCGGGTCGTCACCAACCTGCTCGACAACGCCGTCCAGTACGGGGCGCCACCCGTCACGGTCGCCGCCGCCCCCGTCGACGGACTGGTCCGGCTCACCGTTCACGACGAGGGACCCGGCATGAGCCCTGAGTTCCTGCCGCATGCCGCCGAACGGTTCAGCCGTGCCGACACCGCCCGCACCTCCCCGGGCACCGGACTCGGCCTGTCCCTCGTCGAGGCCATCGTCGGCGCCCACCACGGTGAACTTCGGATCTGCTCCGCCGGCGCACACCACCGCACCATGACTCGATTCGACGTGCCCTGCGACCATCCGACCCATGGCACGACGATCACCGTCATGATGCCGGCGGCACCGCCGACGACGGACGTCCACCCCAGCACCCCCCCGAGGAGCCAGCGTGGCTGACGCCACCACCGATCTCGCCGACAGCACCACCCCGGCAGCAGCCCGAACTGCGACGCCCGCATGGTCGGCGTGGCGAGTCGTGGTCAGCTTCGGGGCGGTGAGCCTGGCCGCCGACATGGTCTACGAGGGAGCTCGATCCATCACCGGACCGCTCCTGGGAGCGCTCGGTGCTTCTGCGATGGTCGTCGGCCTGGTCGCCGGCGCCGGGGAGGCCATGTCGCTGCTGCTGCGCCTGGCCTTCGGCCCCCTGGCCGACCGCACCGGCCGGTACTGGTCCCTGACGCTGGTCGGCTACACCCTCACCGCGGTCTGCGTTCCCCTGCTTGCCGTGGCCCCCTTCCTCGGCGGCGCCGGGCTGGCGCTGGCGTGCCTCCTGATCCTGACCGAGCGTGCCGGGAAGGCGGTACGCAGCCCGGCCAAATCGGCGCTGCTGGCCCAGGCGGCCGGCGCCGTCGGCCGCGGCCGTGGGTTCGCCGTGCACAAGGCCCTGGACCAGCTCGGTGCGTTCGCCGGTCCGCTGCTGGTCGCGGCGCTCGTCGCGGCCACCGGACTGATCTGGCCGGCGATGGCGGTCCTGGCCGTCCCAGGCGCCCTGGCCGTCGGCCTGCTGCTCTGGACCCGCCTGCGCGTGCCCGACCCCGCCGCGTACGACACCGATCCGCCGGCGCCCACCGCCGCCCCGAGCCGCCCGCCGACCGCCCTGGGCCGCTGGCTCGGCACCGACCTGCCCCGTCGGTTCTTCCTGTTCGCCGCCGCAGCCGGAGCCGCCACCGCCGGCCTCGTGACGTTCGGGATCATCTCGTTCCACGCCAGCCGAACGGGCCTGGTCCCGCTCGCCAGCGTCCCGTTGCTGTACGCCGGCGCAATGGCCACCGCGGCAGTCGCCGCACTGGTCAGCGGCTACCTGTACGACCGGTGGAGCGGGCGGGTGCTGCTCGCCCTGCCCCTGCTGGGAGCCGCCGTGCCCGCCCTGGTCCTGTCGGGAGGCGTCGGCGCGGTAATCACCGGCACGCTCATCTGGGGCGCCGCCGTCGGCGTGCAGGATTCGACGGTCAAGGCCCTGGTCGCCGATCTGGTGCCCGCGGCACGTCGGGCCACCGCCTACGGGGTCTTCGCTGCGGCGCAGGGCTTGGCCGCACTGGTCGGCGGCGGCCTGGTCGGTGCCCTCTACACCCGCTCGCTGCCCACCCTGATCGCCGTCCTCGGCGCCACCCAGTTCATCGCCCTGGCCCTGCTCGCCGTCACCCTCGCCGACCGGAGGTCGACGTCAACGAGCAGCTAGCTGTTCGGCACGCGATCCAAGACGCCGACAAGCGCCGGTCACACGGCGGGTCGTGAACGTTGCCGCCTGCGCTCCGCAAAAGCGGGCCGCGCCGGCCCGGCCCCGGCCTGCTGGCGACCTCCGGCCGGCATCGGCCGGGCCAGCCGGCCACACTGACGGACGCCAAGACCTGAACACCTCGGGGGTCCGCCCCGAACCCGTGTCGGCCCCCCTCAGAGATCCGGCCGCGACGTTAGAACGCGTCCTCCGTCGTGCTGGTTGGAATCAACATGCAACCCCATCCCACCCGTCGGTCAGAAGTCGACCGTCGGACTGAAGCACGCGCCACTCGGCCTCAATATCCTCGGCGTCGCCCCGGGCGAGGAAGGACGCCCACGGTTCGATCCCCTGGCCTCCCAGGCGCCGCACCCGGTCCGCCTCACGGTGCTGCAGCCGTAGCAGGGCAGCAAGGACATCACCCGGACGCGCACCGTAAGCCGCACAGCACCATTCGAGCCGTTTCGCCGCGTGCGCCCATTCGGCAGGTCCGGTCAGGTCGCGCAGCGGCACCGCGTACCAGGCGAGCTGGGCGAGGTCATCAATGGCCTCACCCGGTTCGGCGAAGTCCCAGTCGATGAAGCCGACCAGCTGACCGCCGCTCCAGATCGAGTTCCACGGACCGAGATCACCATGACGGATGATCGAACCGGGCCGCCAACACGCCTCCGGATCAAACCAGACGGCATCGGAGGGCGGGACGAAGTTGGCGACAGCGTCATGGTAGTTGGCCAGCCAGCCGGCCAACTGCTCGATGCCGCGCCGTTCCCTCAGCGACTCAGGCCACGGACGAATCGCCGGCTCGCCGTGTAGCAGCGACAAGACTTCGCGGCCCTCGGAGTCGATACCCAGCACTCTTGGCGCACCGGTGAAGCCCACGTCTGCGAGGTGGTTGAGCAAGGCATGGACGGTCGGTGTCCACCGTCCGCGCGGCCGTCTGATGGTGTCCCCGACCCGCCGTACTGTGGTGACGCTACCGCTCGCCGTATTGCCGTCCTCGATCATCGTCGCAGGCTACAGGCGAGAGACGCACGTAGGCCAAGGCAGCGATAGGCCCTCCACGGGCCAGTAACCACGAAGCCCGGCGGCCCATTTGCGGGCACGAGTGGTAGTCGGGCCAGCAGAGGAGGAAAGGCGTTTCGGGCATCACGACCGGTTGAGCACGCCCTTCCAAACTGGCGGTACCTACACTTCGGGCTGCGAATCAGGGGGAGGTTGTGGTCAGGCTCAGCCCCTTGAAGTCGACGCAGGTGATGGCGGCGTCAACGCAAGTCACGCCAGCCGCTGACCGCATGGTCAGTCGCGCTCGCGGAGTATGGCCACACCCTCGCCCGTGAGGTCATCGAGTGCGGCTTTGCGGCCAGTCATGGCCAGCACAAGCGCGAGGAGCGGCCCGCTGGCCTCGGGGCCGCTGCCGTGTTGCCAGTCGGTGTCGGTGGCTCGCAGGCTTACGCCGCTGATCCGGTTCTTCGCACCGATGAGCAGGTTGCTGTTCTTGTAGAAGTCGGCCACTGCCACCACGTGCTCGACCGGGTGGTGGCGGTACCCGCCGACGGCGCGGAAAATGTCCTCGCCGTGCACGATCGTCTCGCCGAGCCATGACGTGGCCGGGCCCGGCGGCGCCGTGCGCGCATCGACGCGCGAGCGCAGCAGGTCCACCAGCTCGGCGTTGGTTCTGCCCGCAGTGACCTGTGCGATGTCATTGCGGGTCATGTTCCCGAAGTTGAAGCCACTGCGGACCAGCTTGGCGAAGAACTTCGGCGGTGTCATGGTCGCGGTGGCAACGAGATGGCCGACGACCTCCCGCACCGTCCAGTTCACGCACAACGACGGCCTGTCCCAGTCGGCGTCGGAAAGCTCGCCGAGCGCGTCGACCAGCGACGCGCGTTCAACCTTGATCATTTGCCAGGCTTCCATGGTCGTCCGATCCCGTGATCTTCGCCGCTGGTGTAGCAAACCATAGCCCTCGTCGTCCATCCGGCGAAGGATCCGTTGTCCAGAACCGGCGCTACGCTCCAGTCAGGCGCCACGCCGTCAACATCAGACCATCTCAGACACGCTCTCAGCTTGGCGTTTAACCCGTCTGCTCTCGTCGTTCGGTGATGGATAGGGCGCGTTTCACGGTTTTCCCGACGTCGTAGCTGGGCGCGGGTTGTCGGTTCTTCGATCCTCGGGGGCGTCCGGGTCCGGCCTTGCTGGGTTTTGGTGCGGTAGCGGGGTGGGTGGGAGGCTGTCGCACAGCTTTCGATCTTCAGCTGTCAAGAGTTCTTGCTGTCAGTTGCCCACAGTGGATGATCATGTCGTGCCGTGGGATACAACTTCATCTCCTGTAGCCCGGACGACTCGGCGCCGATCAGGCATGACGTGCGTGGGTGGCTGCCGCCGCAGCATCTGTGCTGGCAGGTCCTGAAGGTCGTCGGTGAGCTCGACCTGTCCGGGTTCCTGCGGGGCTATCGTGCTGATGGCCAGGGCGCGGCGGCGTATCCGCCGCAGGTGCTGCTGAGCTTGGTGCTGTACTGCTACTGCAAGGGCGTGCGCTCGACGCGCAAGATCGAGGCCGCTTGCCTCGATGATGTGGGCTGCCGGATCATCACGGGCAACCAGCAGGTTGATCATGCCACCGTCGCGCGGTTCCTGCGTCGTCACCGCGAGGTCCTGAAGGCGCTGTTCGTGCAGGTCCTGGCGCTGTGCGTCCGGCGCGGGCTGGTGGACCTGTCCGCGGTGGCGGTGGACGGCTCACCGATGCACGCGGCCGCCGCACGCTCAGCCAACCGCAGCCTGGACGCCTTGGAGACCGTCATCGCCGACGGCGAGGCGCAACTGGACCAGCTGGCGGAGGACACGGACGAAGCGGCTGCCGACGGGCGCCGTCGGCTCACGGCTGTGGCGGCTGTCGCAGCTCAGCGATCGCGTGACACGGGCCCGGGTGGCCCGGGACAAGCTGTTCGAGCGTGCGCTTCCCTCGGCGGGCGAGATCCGGATCAAGGTGGAGGCCGCGCAGCGGATGGTGGCCAGAGCCGAGGCGCGCCTGGCCGAGGTCACGGCCGGCCAGCAGCAGCGGCTGGCCGACTACGCCTGCCGGACCCTGCAGGATCAGGCCGCGGGACGGCGGCGCGCTGTCGGGCGCCCGCCGGTCAGTATCGAGGCCAAGACCAAGGTCGTTGCTCAGGAGGCCCGCCTCGCCCGGGCGCAGGCCGCGTTGCACCGTGCGCGCTACCCGCGACCGATCCCGTCCGCGGCGGCCAGGGCCTCGCTCACCGATCCGGCGTCGCGGCTCATGCTCGGCAAGCACGGCGGATACGTGCAGGGCTACAACGTGCAGATCGCCTGCGCACGCAACCAGGTGCTTCTCGCGATCGAGCTGCAGGACAACCCTGCCGACACCACCGCACTCGTCCCGGTCATCAGACGTGTTCAACACAACTGCGCAGCCGCTGGGCTGACCGGCGACGTCGCGGCGTGGCTGGCCGACAGCGGCTATGCCAGCACCGCGAACTTCGCAGCCCTGGCCGATCTCCCGCTGCTGGTGTCGATCACCAAGGAGTACGAGCAGACCCGCGCGACGCCACCCGGGCACAACGTCCCCGCCGGCCACCGCGAGATGGCAGCCCGACTGGCATCCGCCGAAGGCAGGCAGCTCTACGCCCGCCGCGGCGCCCTCGTCGAACCAGGCTTCGCCCAGCTGTTCCAGCGGTTCGGACGCCGCGTGCACCAACGCGGCACCGCCGCCGTCGACACCGAGATCAAACTACTCGGCGCGGTGCACAACCTGAACAAGATCTTCCGCCACGATGCCAGGCAGAGGACCTCTTGACAGTCGAAGATCGAAAGCTGTGCGACAGCCTCGTGGTCTTCGGGCGGATGTGGCGAAACCCGCGGCGGACCCGGGCGGGGGTGAGCCGGTCCGGGTCGGTGGGTCGTTCCCAGGGTCGGCGGAGGTCCTCGGCGAGGCCGCGGGCGAGGCGTAGCTGGGTGTGGCAGGCGATGACCAGCCAGGTCCACCGGTCGGCCGCGTCGGGTGTGCGGATTTTGGGCCGGGTCCAGCCCAGCGTCTGTTTGAGTAGCCGGAAGGTGTGTTCCAGGTCGAATCTGCGCAGGTAGGACTGCCAGCTGCGGTCCACGTCCGCGGCGGTGGCCGCGGTGATGGAGGTCCACAGCCAGACCGGTTTGGGGTGGCGGTCGCCGGGCAGGTGGTCGACCTGCAGCCGGATCAGGGTGCCATCGATGATCGGGAGATCACCTTCGTGGTCGAGCCAGCAGGTGCGGCGGGTCAGCCGTGGGTGGACCCGGTCCCAGGCGGTGGCGGTGGCGGTGCCGTATCGGTTGGTCTCGGTGGTGGTGACGGTCTGCGGCGCGGGCCAGGTGTCGGGGTCGGCGAGGGCGAGGTCGGGGCCGTGTTTGGGTGGCCGGCCCGTCGTGCCTGGTAGGCGTGGGGGTGGTGGCAGTGCCATGACCCGGTCCGAGCGCAGCCGTCCGAGCAGGTCCACGGGCAGGTCGGCGAGGAGGAACGCCAGGCGGGGGATGTCGTAGCCGGCGTCGCAGACGATCAGGATCCGCCGATCGTCCGGTGCGTGGTGGCCGGCCGCGATGAGGCGTTGCACGACCTCTCGCAGCTGGTCGGCGGTGACGGCGGCCGCGTCGTCGGCCGGGCCGAGCCGCACGGCGTCGAGGATCGCCGTCCACGAGGTCCGGCCGCTCTCCAGCGCCGCGACGAACGAGTACGGCCAGCCCGGGATCAGCTGCGACTGGCTCCTGGCTCGGCCGTAGACGTGGCAGAACAGCCGGTCCGGGCTGGTCTGGGCGTCGGAGCGCAGCCACGGACTGACGTCGACAGCGAGAACGATCCGCCCGTCGGCGGCCCGCGGCACCGGCAGGCCCGCCATGCTGCGCCGCAGCCGCGCGACATCGACGCGTCCGCAGTTCAACCCGTCGTACATTCCGCCGTGGCCGCGGCGGTGCTCGGGCGCCAGCACCAGATCAACCAGCGACCTGACCGGCCCGTCCGTGCACAGCAGCGCGTCAGTCACCTCGAACAGGGCGTCAGCGCGGGCGGTCAGACAGCGGTAGAACTCGGTCCGGAACGTGGACAGCACCGCTAAAGCCTCGACGCGGGCAGCGTCATCCAGCACACTCATCTTCACGGCCTTGGTGTCGATCATTGATGTCTCAGCAACACCATGATCACGCCAAGGCCGCTCACTGTCCACAGTGCACAGATGGATCCCGGGCCGAATCCGCAGGTAATCGGGCCGGCAGGTTAAACGCCAAGCTCAGGGAACGATTCCAGTAGCAGCGGCCCAACGCCAGACGCAGGCCGCGACAACTGCCGCGACCGCTGTCGCGATCGCGATCACCAAAGATGCCCGGCCACTCCGGATCCAGCGGTAGCACCACGCCGAAGCGGAAGTGAGACCAAACGCAGCCACCATCGCCGGCGGGAGCACGACGGCAACGACCAAGCCCGTCATGTTCTCCGAACCGTCAGCCTGGTGGGCAGCCACCGCCATGGAAACGACAAGACCGACAACCAGCCACGCCAACACTGCCAGGGCCGCGGCGATGACAAACAGGAGGCGCAGGAAGTACTCCAGGGCAGGCCGGGTCTCAGTTGAGCGGGACCAGGCATCGGGGTCGGCCATCGACTGATGGTGGCACATGGGCGGCGAAGCGGACCACCCACAGAGGCGTGCCAGCCACGTGCCAGTAGCCGATGTCCCGAGGGGGCACGAGCGGGCATGAGCTGTGACCCACTTGGCTTCGCATCATCTGGCGATGCTGGCAAGACCACACAGCCTTCCAGCCCGACCTGCACCGCACCCGCCAACGCGGTCAGCCGAAGGCCACCCGCTTGAGCCAGAAGTCCAGCAGCTCGTCGTCACCGAGCACCTCGATGTCGGCCGCGTCCGGGGAGTGCCGCCCGTAGACGAGCAGCAGCAGCGCGGTCAGCGGATCGCGGACCGCCACCGCCGCCTTCTCGTGCGCGCGGCGCCAGGCCAGGGTGTCGCCGGTGAGGTCGACCAGCCACTCCGCCCGCGCCTCCGGCGCGGCGTCGGTGGCGTGCAGGTGCAGGGTGCGCCCCGGGCCGAGCAGTTCCCGCCGGTGCGGATGGACGTCGAACATCTGCGGCAGCGAGCCGAGCTCCATCCACTCGTCGAGCGCGTCGACGGCGACCGCCTGGTCGACGGTGAACGGCACGCCGAGGGCCAGCGCCGCGTCGGCCCGGTGCATCAGGGTCTCGTGGGCGAAGCGGCGGGCCCAGAACGCTGTGGCCGCGGACGCCGGGAGCGGCGTCCACGTCGTCACGTCGGGACCGGCCGCACCCAGCGCGTCGGCCAGTTCGGCTGCTCCTCCGACCAGCCAGGGGCCGGCCACCGCCGGATCCTCGTGAGTGAAGGCGGACAGGTCGCGGAAGTGGGTGTCGGAGGGCGGGCTCGCGGCCCGGGTCCGCACCACCTCCGCCGCCCAGCGCTGGCCGCCGCCGAGGTGCCGCACCAGCTGGCCGACGTTCCAGCCGGGGCCACCCGGTGGGGAGCCGCGCGCGGCCGGGTCAGGGCCCGCGGGGCACGGGCTGGGCCAGGGCCCCGATCTCCGCCGGCAGCTCCGACATCGCGTCCTCGAACTCCCGGTGCCCGACCACCCGGTGCAGGGTCTGCAGGACGGCCCCGGCGCCCCGCTCGGCGACGTCCTCCGCCACCCCCGCACGCACCGCCACCCGCCGCAGGAATTCGTCGTACGCGAACACCTGCGGCTCCTCCGCGCGGGCCCTGGCCACGAACGGGCGTAGCTCGTGCGCCACGTGGTCGGCCAGGTCCGCCGCCTGGCCGCCGCTGATCCGCTCCGCGAGGGTGCGCAGGGTGGCCTCGGTCAGGGATTGCGCCGTCTCCGGCGGGACGCCCGCCCGGGCGGCCACCTTTTCGAAGAACTCCAGCTCAGCCATGCTCCGTCCTTCCCGTCGCGGAGACAGCGTGGCTACCCGCGGCGGCCAGCCGCAAACGAGCGGCAACCCGCGCTCGAGTCGCCCGAGCCCGGGCGGAATGACCGGAAACCGAGGTTTCCGTACGCGGAGTTGGTCATGATCGAGGCGTGGGTGCCAGGATGCCGCGGCTTGTGCCGCCGATGCTCGCCTCCAGCGGCGCGCTGCCCACCGGACCGGGCTGGGGATACGAGTTCAAGTGGGACGGCGTCCGCGCGATCGCCTACGTCGACGGCGGGTTGCGGCTGCTCAGCCGCAACGACCGCGACGTCACCCGGGCGTACCCGGAGCTGGACGAGCTTGCGCGGTTGCTGGCCGGGCGGCGGGCGGTCCTCGACGGAGAGATCGTGGCGCTCGACGCCCGGGGCCGGCCCAGCTTCTCCGCGCTGCAGCACCGGATGCACGTTCGCGCGCCGAGCGCCACGCTGGTCGCCGGCACTCCCGTACGGCTGTACCTGTTCGACCTGCTGCACCTCGATGGGCGGGACATCGCCGCCCTGCCGTACATCGAACGCCGCACCGCCCTGCAGGAGCTGGGGCTCAGCGCGGAGAGCATCGACACCCCGCCGCACTGGGCCGGCGACGCCGGCCGGGACCTGGCCACCGCGGCGGCCGACCTCGGCCTCGAAGGGGTGGTGGCCAAGCAGCTGCGGTCGTCGTACGAGCCCGGCCGCCGCTCCGCGGCGTGGGTCAAGGTGCCACTCAACGACACGGTCGAGGTCATCGTGGGCGGCTACAAGCCCGGCGCCGGCCGGCGGGCCGGCACGATCGGCTCGCTGCTGCTGGGCATGTACGACCCGCACGACAGGTTCACCTACATCGGACACGTCGGCACCGGCTTCACCCAGACCGTGCTGCGTGACCTGCAGCAGCGCCTGAAGCCGCTGGGCCGACCGGACTCGCCGTTCGACTCGCCGGTGCCGCGCGAACACGCGCGCCAGGCCGTCTGGGTCGACCCGGTCCTGGTCGGGGACGTCGCCTTCCGGTCCTGGACCCCCGACCGCCGGCTGCGGCACCCCTCCTGGAAGGGGCTGCGCAGCGACCGCGAACCCGCCGAGGTCCGGCTGCAGGCGTGACCCGGCCGGGCCTACGTGCCGACCCGACGTGGTTCGAGCCGGGTCGCCGCCGGGCCCGTCAGCTGCCAGAACTCCTTCGGCAGCTGGGCGACGGAGTCCTCGTACTCCTTCGCCCTGACCGCCTCCCGCAGCGTGTCCAGCACGGCGCACACCCCGTCGGTCGCCGTCTGGAGATCCACCGCGGCACGTTGCTGCACCCGCTCGAAGAACTCGGCGAGCTCGAACGGTTCGGCATTCTCGTCGGGCTTGCGTAGGTCTCCCCGCAGCTCATGGGGCAGCTGCGCGGCTAGATCACGTGCCTGGCCGCCACTGAGCCGCTCCGCCAACGTCGCGAGCGTGGCACGGGTGATCGGCTCGGCCAGCGTCGGTGACATCTTCGGTCGCGTCGCCACCGACTGGATGAACTCCGCGTACTTCACCTCGGAACCCCCTCCTGCCGCGGATGCTGCGTCTACCCGCGCACCCGGGGGTGAAACGGCAGCCGTCGCTTCAGCGGCTCGGGGGCTCCGAGGCGCGGGCCGCCGCGACGATGGCGCTCACCCCGATCCCGGCCTGGTCCATCAGCTGGGTCGGGGTGCCGGAGGTGGGTAGACCGCGTACCGCCAGATGCTTCACCCGCGCAGGCTCGGCGAGGTCGGCCAGCGACTCGAGGACCGCCGACCCCAGGCCGCCCTCGGGGTAGTGGTCCTCGACCACCAGCAGCCGGCCGCCGGTGGCCCGGACGGCGTCGACCAACCGGTCCCGGTCCAGCGGTTTGATCGAATAGAGGTCGATGACCCGGGCTTTGATCCCCTCGCGCGCCAACTCGTCGGCGGCGGCGAGGCAGTTGTGCACCGTCACCCCGGCACCGATCAGCGCAACGTCGTCGTCGTCGCCGCCGCCCCGGAGCAGCTTGCTGCCGCCGACCGGGAAGGCGTCCTCGTTGTCGTAGAGCACCGGGTACTTGCCTCGGGTGGTGCGCAGGTAGGTGACGCCCTTGCGGTCGACCATCTGCGCGACGAGGGCCGCGCAGGACACGGCGTCGCTGGGATACAGCACCGTCGACCCCTGCACGGCGCGCATGGCCGCCAGGTCCTCCAGCCCCATCTGCGAAGGGCCGTCCGCCCCGATCTCCACCCCCGAGTGCGACCCGGACAGGGCGATGTCCGCCTTGGAGATGCCGGCCATCCGCACGAAGTCGTAGGCGCGGGAGAAGAACGCCGCAAAGGTCGCGGCGAAGGGCCGATAGCCGCGTACCTGCAACCCGACGGCGGCGGCGATCAGTTGCTGTTCGGAGATGAACATCTCGAAGAAGCGGTCGGGGTACGCCTCGCCGAACTTGTCGGCGCGGGTGGAGTCGCTGACCTCGCCGTCCAGGGCGACCACTTCCGGCCGGGCGCCCAGCGCGTGCAGCGCGTCGCCGTACGCGTTGCGGGTGGCCACCTTCGCCCCCTTGTCGTACCGCGGCAGCACGGGCGGCTTGCCGGCGGGGGCGCCGGCGGGCGGGGCGGGCTCGGGCCGCGGCCCGGTGACGCGAATCTGGCGTACCCCGCCGAGAGCCTCAACGGCCCGCTCGGCCATGTCGGGTTTCAGCGGCTTGCCGTGCCATCCCGGCTGGTCCTCGACCTCCGGCACCCCCTTGCCCTTGACCGTGCGGGCGAGCACCACCGTGGGACCGGTCGCCTGCCGGGCCCGGCTCAACGCCTCGTCGATGGCGGCCAGGTCGTGGCCGTCGATGACGAGCGCCTGACAGCCGAACGCCTCGACCCGCCGCCGGTAGGTGTCCAGATCCCATTCCAATTCGGTGGGCCCGCGCTGCCCGAACCGGTTCACGTCGACGATCGCGGTGAGGTTGCGCAGCCCGTAATGGCCGGCCTTGTCCAGCGCCTCCCAGATGGAGCCCTCAGCCATCTCGCTGTCGCCGCACAGCGCCCACACGTGGAACGGCAGGTGATCGAGGTACCGGCCGGCGAGCGCGATCCCGACCCCGACGGGCAGTCCCTGACCGAGCGACCCGGTGGCCACGTCGACCCAGGGCAGGGCCGGCGTGGGGTGTCCCTGCAGGCGCGACCCGAACTGGCGGTAGGTCTCGACCAACTCCTGATCGGTGATCGCACCCACCGCCTTGAAGACCGCGTACAGCAGCGGCGAGGCGTGGCCCTTGGAGAAGATCAGGTGGTCGTTGGTGCGACCGCGCGGGTCCGTCCAGTGGTAACGGAGATGCCGGGAGATCAGCACCGCGAGCAGGTCGGCGGCGGACAGGCTCGAGGTCGGGTGTCCGGACCCGGCCCTGGTGCTGGACCTGATCGCGTCCACCCGTAGCTGGGCGGCGAGCTCACCCAGCCGGGTCAGCTCCTCCGCGTGCAGGGTGCGCTCTGCTTCCATCGTCACCGGCATCGCCTCCGCAAATACCGTAGTCAGGAAAGACAAGCATTACCCGGTAACCGCCGATTTGCCAGGTGCAGGCCGGGCCCGCCACCACCGGGAGCCGACCAGCCAGCCCGCCACCGCCAGGTACGGCAGGGCGGCCAGCGCGAAGGCGACACCGTTGCCGGCCGCGCCCGCCACCACGGCGTACCCGCCGTAGAACGCGACGATGGTCAGGTCCGTCGCCATCCCGGCCACCGAGGTGACCGTCGCCCGGCTCGGGCCGGTGATCCGGGCCTGCAGGCGCACGTCCGCGAGCACCGTGGCGAGCTGGAACGCGGCGAAGGCGACCGAGAGCAGCAGGAAGCCCGCCGGGCGGCCGAGCAGGGCGCCCGCCGCCAATGCCGACGCGGCGAGCACCAGCAGACCGGCGTACCCGCGGGTGGTCAGCCGCTCCCCCGCCGGGGCGAGCAGCCCGCCGCCGGTCATCCCGGCCCAGAGCAGCAGGAGCAGCACCGGCACGGTCGCGTCGGCGACGCCGGTGTCCCGGGCCAGCAACGCGGTGTACTCGTCGAGCCCGCCCCAGATCGCGGTCACCGCCGGGACGAGCAGCAGGGCGCCGCGCACCGTGCGGTCGGCCCGGGCCTCGGTCAGCCCGGCGCGCAGGCTGGCCAGCCACCCCAGCTCGTCGTCCCCGTCCGCCTCGTCCCGATGCTCGACCGCGACCGGCCCAGGGACCGCCGGGGACTCGGCGGGCAGCGCCGGCCGGCGTTCGGGGAACCGGGTCGCGACGGCGGCGGCGAGCAGGCAGGCGAGGACGCTCGCGGCGCCCACCCCCGGGTAGCCGCCGACGGCGAGGACCGGCCCGGCCAGCGCCCCGGAGGCCGCGGCGCCCAGCACCTCGGCGGTGCGCGCCCGGCCCATCAGGCGGGCGTACCGGTCGGTGGCGCCGAGCTGGTCGAGTTCGGTGAAGACCAGCGCCTCCAGCGCACCGGACCGCAGCGCCCCGCCGGCGCCCCAGAGCAGGAAACCCACGGCGAAGGCTGGGTACGACGGGGCGAGCACCCAGCAGGCGAAGCCGGCGGCGGGCAGCAGGGGCGCCAGGACGAGCAGCAGCCGCCGGGACACCGCGTCGGCCCACGCCCCCGGAGGGCACCTCCAGGACGATGCCGGTCGCCGACCAGATCACGAAGAGCGAGGAGATCTGCCCGATCGACAGGCCGGTGTCGCTGAACAGCAGCACGTACACCGGGTAGAGCAGGACGAGGTCGGTGAGGAACGCGTAGCCGTAGAGCGTGGCCGCCAGCCGGCGGGCCGCGGGTACGCGCGCAGGAGAGATGATCATGAGGCCTTCCCACGGGGACGGAACGGACACCGGACGTACGGCGTCCGCGGCGGCCCGCGGCCTCGGCCTTCAGCGTGGGATCAACATCGCCAGGTCATGGGGCCGATGCTATCGCTCACCGGCCCCTGCTGTTGCCCGCGAAACGCACCGGGGTGGGACCCGGCTGGGCCCCACCCCGGTGCGCGTGCGGACGGTCAGCGGCGGAACTTGTCCACGTCCGCCTGCGGGATGACCATCGTGGACTCGTTGTCCATCGCCTGCTCGGCGGTGGGCTGCCGCGGCGTGGTCGGCTCGGTGCGATCCGGGTCGCCGTACGGCGGGACCGGCTGGGTGGGCTCGGCCGCGCCGTACGGGGCGACCGGCTGGGTCAGCTCGGCCTCCGCGTACGGGCTGACCGGCTGGCTCAGCCGGGCCTCGACGTCGCGCCGGCCCGCCTGGTACGCCCGGGCGTGCGTGGCGATGGTCCGCGACTCCTCCTCGGCCCGGGTCAGCCAGTTCTCCCAGCGGCTCTGCATCGGCCGGACCAGACCACCGCCGACGCCCACGACGAGGATGCCGCCGATGGTGGCGAGCACCGCGATCAGCACCGGCGTGGTCACCGCGGTGGCGACGCCGATCTGGTTGAGCGCGGCGATGATGCCCAGGCCGAGGAGGAACACCGAGGCGATGTTCGCGAGGATCCGACCGTAGGACAGGCCACCGAGGGCGCTGGAGATGATGTCCTTGACCGCCTTCGCGATCGCGGCGGCCACCACCACGATGACGATGGCGACGAACGCGCGCGGCAGCCAGGCGATGACGCCGGCGATCAGGTCGGAGATCGGGTTCGGGCCCCAGATGCCGAAGGCCAGTTGCAGGGTGACCAGCAGCACCCCGTAGTAGGCCAGCTTGGCGACGATGTCGCTGGCGTCGTACTTCGATCGGGCGAGGGCGGTCTTGATGCCGCCGCGCTCGACGGCCTTGTCGAAGTGCACCCGCTCCAGGACCTTGTCCACGATCTTCAGTACGGCCTTGGCGATCAGCCAGCCGACCACCAGGATCGCGATGAAGGCGACCGCCTTGGGCAGGAAGAGCATTACCGAACGGAACGCGTCGCCCACCGCGTTCCCGAAGTTGTCTTTCATCGAAGGGCCTCCACAAGCGTTTTCAGGTCGGTCGCCCGGGACCTACCCGAACGGCGGGACCGGGAAACGCGGTCAGGGCGGCGTCAGATCGCTGTCGCCTTGACGACCTTCCATTCCCCGTGGACCGGGACCATGGTGAGCACCACCCGGTTCTGGTCGACCTTCTCCCCCGCCGTGCTCACGTTGCGCCGGTACTGGTTGAGGTAGACGAGCAGTTCGACCCGGTCGGTGTCGGAGGTGACCACCCCGGTGGCGGAGACCTCGGCCAGGACCACCGCCTGCTGTTTCGTGGCGGTCTGCTTGAGCGTCGCGGTGGTCCGGGCGTACTCGTCGGCGAAGGCGCCGGTGGCGAAGGTGCGTCCGTTGGCGACGCTGTCGTCGAAGGTGCGGTAGTCGTACGAGAAGAGGGCCTTGGCGGCGGCGGGCGCGGTGGCCAGGGCCTGGCGTACGGCCTGGTCGCGCTGGCCGGCGCGGTGGTCGCCGTACCACCCGGCGGCGGCGACGGCCGCCGCGACCACGAGCGCGACGGCGAGCGTCGGCAGCAGCGGGAGCCGCTCGGGCCGGCGGCGCAGGACTGTGGGGACACGCATTGGACTCCTCCTCCGGTCAGCCGACGAACTGCAGGCGGGACACCAGCCAGTCGCCGGAGTCCCGGTCGCGGACCAGGTCCACCTGGATGCGGTAGTGCGAGGGGCGGCCGTCGGGCGCCTTGACGTTCCGGACGGTGGCGTCGACGGCCACCAGCACGACGGCGCGGCGCCGGTCCCCGGAGACCAGTCCGGAGCGCAGCACCGACCCCTGCGACTGGACCTTGTTCTCCACCACGGCCGTGCGCACCTGCGCCTGGCCGCGGGTGAACTCGTCCTTGAAGTCGCCGGTGGCCCCGGCGACGATGCGCTGCAGGTCCCGGTCGACGCTGGCGGCGCTGACCGAGACGAAGTTGACGCTGGCCTGCCGGGCGGCGGCGACGGCGTCCCGCCGGGCCTGGTCGGTCGCCCGGTCGACGTACCAGCGGTGCCCGTACACCCCGGCCGCCGCGAGGGCGGCGGCGAGCAGCACCACGAGCAGGCCGGCCAGCGCCCGCCGGCGGGCCGGCGGACCGGCGTCGGTGTGGGCGGCGGCGGTGCGGCCGGCGGCGGTCGTCTTCGTGGTCTGGGCGTCCTTGGTGGCGTCCTCCGTCATGGCGTCGGCCTCGGCGGGATCGTCGTCGGGATCCGGCAGGTCCTCGACCTCCGCCGGGTCGGTGAGGTCCTCGGTGCCGGTCGGATCCTCGACCGGCTCCCGGTCCAGGCGTTCCAGCACCTCCTCGATCGGCTCGGCCGGCGGCGGCACGGCACGGGGGACGAGCCGGCGCTGCCGGGGGCGACCGGGCACCCCTGCCTTCGCGCCATTGATCACTCTGAGAGTGGGATCTCTGCGGCCCTGCACGGGCACCTCCTCCGGTAGGTCGGTCACGGGGTCACCCCGGCGAGCAGCAACTGCTTCCACGACTGGTCACCGGCCGTCTGGTATTGCCCGCCGGTCCCGCCGAACTGCAACGGTCGCCCGTCGGGGCCGAGCACCAGGCCGGTCGCGGGGTCGTACCCGCCCGGTTCACCCTGGTCCGACGGGGCTGGCGCGGGAGCGGGGTCGCGGCCGGACGGTCGCGGCGCGTTCTGCGCCCCGCGCACGGCGGCGCCGGCGGCCCGCTCCTGGCCGCTGCACCGGGTGCCTCCGCCGCGGTAGACGCAGGACGGCGGGTCGTTCGCGTTGACGACGAGGCCGAGGTGGGCGGTGCCGTCGCCCGGGGTGACGGTGAACCCGCCGGACACCGCGACCGGGTAGACCACCAGCAGTTGCTCGATGCCGGGCAGCCGGCGGGCGGCGATCCCGTTGACCGTGATCAGGTTGCCGAGCAGGGTGCCGATGCTGGGTTCGAGCCCGCGCAGCAGGGCCCGCAGTTCGGCGCCGGCCGGCGGACCGTCGGCGAGCAGGCGGCGCAGGTCGGGGTCGGCGGCGCGGACGGTGGCGGCCAGCTCCTTCAGCCCGGCCGACCACCGGCGCAGCGCGGCGGCGGACTCCGCCTGGGTGGTGAGCACGGTCCGCCCGTCGCGGATCAGGGTCAGCGTCTCGGGCAGCCGGGCGTCGGCGTCGGTGAGCAGCGCGTCGCCGGCGTCGAGGATCCGCGCGAGGGCCTGCTCGTTGCCCTCGAACGCGGTGCCCAGCTCGCTGATCAGGACGGTCAGGTCGTTCGGGTCGATCGAGCGGACCAGGGCGTCGAGGTTGGTCAGCAGGGTCTCCGGGGCGAGCGGCACGCCGGTGCGGTCGACCGGGATGACGGCGCCGTCGGCGAGGAAGGGACCGCCGTCGCGCTCGGGCCGCAGGTCGAGGTACTGCTCGCCGACGGCGGAGCGCTGGGTGACCACGGCCCGCAGGGCGTCGGGCACCCGTACGCCCCGGTCGATCCGCAGTTCGGCACGGACGCCGTCGGCGCGCAGTCCGACGGCGGTGACCCGGCCGACGGGGACGCCACGGTAGGTGACCGGGGCGTTGGCGAAGATGCCGCCGGCCCGGGCCAGGTCGACGTGGACGACGTAACCGCCGCCGAACAGTCGGTCGCCGAGGCCGACGTAGCGGAGCCCGACGTAGCCGATGCCCAGCACGCTCACCAGCACGAAGGCCAGCACCTGGAGCTTCACGGTGCGTCCGATCACGGGATCAGCCCTCCTCCCAGGACGTCCGGCAGGCCGCCGACCTGTCCGGTGACCGCCCCGGTCACCGGCAGCACGCACTCGGCGGTCAGCACGGTGCCCGACGGCAGTGCGGTGCCGGCCGGGAAGGCCGTGCCCGGCGGCACGATCCCCTTGGGCAGCAGCAGCCCGCCGAGGGGCACCGCCGAGCCGGGCTTGAGCAGGACGCAGCCCGTCGGCAGCCCGCACTCCTTCGGCGGCGTCCAGCGGGCCGGGAAGTCCTTCGGGTCGGGCAGGCACTTCGTCAGCGGCAGGCCGGGGAGACCGGTGCCGCCGGGCAGGCCGCCGGGCGAGGGCTTCGCGCCGCCTGCGGCGGGCGGCCGGGGCGCGGCGGGGGCGTTCGGCCGGGTTGCCGGCCGGATCGGGGCGGGCGCGGCGGCGACCAGGTTGGCCAGGATGCTGGCGGCGTCGAGGTCGGCGGTGACGGAGAGGTTGACGAAGTCGCCGACGATCGCGCCGGTGACGTTGGGCGGGAACGGGTACGACAGCATGAAGTCCAGCGACTTCGGCAGGTCGTCGCCGGCCCGGGCGAGCTGTTCCAGGATCGGTTGCAGCGCCCGTACGCTGGCCAGGGTGTCGGCGCGGCTGCGGTCGACCACGCGGGTGCCGACCTGGCCGAGTTCGCCGAGGGCGGTCAGCGCCCCGGTGAGCTGGGCCCGCTGCTGGGCCAGCACGGTCAGGCCGGGGGCGAGGGAGTCCAGCGCGTCGCCGACGACCTGCCGCTGCCGGTCGAGGCGACCGGTCAGCCGGTCGAGCGCGTCGATGGCGCGGACGATGTCGGTCTTCTGCCGGTCGAGCCCGCCGATGAAGGTGTCGAGCTGCCGCAGGGTGTCCCGGACGGCGGGTTCGCGCCCGTCGAGGGCCTTGCCGAGTTCCTGGTTGATGGTCCTCAGCTGGGCCAGGCCGCCGCCGTTGAGCAGCAGCCCGAGGGCGGCGAGCACCTCCTCCACCTCGGCGCCCCGGGTGGTGCGGGACAGCGGGATGACGTCGCCGTCGCCGAGGCGCCCGTTGGCCGGTCCGGTGGGCGGCGGCGCCACCGTCACGTACTTCTCCCCGAGCAGGCTGCTCTGGCGGACGGCGGCGGTGGCGTTTGCGGGCAGCCGCACCGCGCGGTCGATGCGCAGCCGGACCCGGGCGTGCCAGCCGGACAGGGA